>NZ_SHOE01000020.1:0-81908 GCF_012275705.1 Vibrio chemaguriensis | reverse complement strand
GCTTTCTTCAAGCGTTTCCGCTTGGCTAATTTGGCTTGCTCACCTCGACTTCGTTTCTTTCGAAGCGTTGCCGTGTCAGCGAGGTGGCATTATAGAGATTGCGATCACATTGGCAAGCCCTTTTTCACGTTTTTTTTGATTTTTTTATCGTTTGGGTGTTTTTTATTCTAAAAGGCGAGTTTTCACTACTATTCTACCTCCATGTCCCCTGTACTCGCCCCTAATAAGGAGAAAAGATGAGCTCAATTAGAAGCTACAAAGGTATAAAGCCTCAACTTGGTGAGCGTGTTTACGTTGACTCAACCTCAGTGTTAGTCGGAGATATCCGTATTGGGGACGATTCTAGCATTTGGCCATTAGTAGCGGCACGAGGCGATGTGAACCACATTCACATTGGTGATCGAACTAATATTCAAGATGGCAGTGTTTTGCATGTCACCCATAAGAACGCCGAAAACCCAAACGGCTACCCACTTATAATTGGCAATGACGTTACGATTGGCCACAAAGTGATGCTGCACGGTTGTGAGATCCACGATCGTGTTTTGGTTGGTATGGGGGCGATTGTTTTAGATGCAGTCGTTATTGAATCAGAGGTGATGATTGGAGCGGGCAGTTTAGTGCCGCCAGGAAAGAGATTAGAAAGCGGCTATCTTTATGTCGGTAGCCTAGTAAAACAAGCTCGCCCTCTATCAGAGACAGAACGAGCTTTTTTGCAAAAGTCTGCCAATAACTATGTTCAAAACAAAAACGACTACTTACATGAAGTAGAAGACTTGAACTAAAGGTCTGTTAGCCGATGATAATATGGCCTTCTTCGTTGAAGGCTTCATCTTCTATTAACTCTTCTGCTATTTCTTCCAGATCAAATCGGTAGTCAATAAAAGCAGAGATCACGGCCTGCTCCGTATCTAACTCTGAGCCAGATAACTTTTCTAACTTTTGTTTCGTCACAAAGCATTCTATTAGCGCACCAGATTGTTGCGCCGCAAAGTTTACTGATTGTGATACTTCATCCCATGATTGCATGTCTGGGAATAAGATGGATTGATTCATCGCTTATTGACCTTCAAGGTTCTTTCTTAATTCACGCAAAATCTGTTTGGCTCCAGGACGAAGACCGCGCCATAACATAAAACTCTCAGCAGCTTGGCCAACTAACATACCTAAACCATCATAAGCATGTGCCGCACCGTTTTGCTTAGCCCATTGGTTAAATGTGGTATCACCTTTGCCATACATCATGTCGTAGCTCGTACTATTGGCGGCGAACACCGAGGAAGAGATCGCAGGTAACTCACCACTCAATGATGCAGACGTAGAGTTGATTATGACATCGAACTCTTCAGCAATGGTATTCATCTCTTTTGCTGTAACAGGGCCATACGCAGAAAACAATTCTGCCAATTCTTCGGCTTTGGAAAATGTACGATTAGTTATCGTTAGAGATGTTGGTTTTTGATCGAGCAATGGTTTAATCACTCCTCGAGCGGCACCACCAGCTCCTATGATCAGGATGCGTGCGCCTTCTAAAACGACTTGGTGTTGCAACAAGTCCTGCACTAAGCCTGCACCATCAGTGTTATCACCAATGATTTCACCATCATCAAGCTTCTTAAGTGTATTCACTGCTCCAGCAAGCTGAGCACGCTCGGTCAAACGGCTGGCAAATTGATAGGCGTCTTCTTTAAAAGGCAAGGTCACGTTACAGCCTTTGCCGCCGTCAGCAAAAAATGCTTTCGCCGCCTCGATAAATCCACCCACAGGCGCACACTCTGCGGTGTATGTAAGGGACTGATTCGTTTGACGAGCAAAGAGTGTATGGATAAATGGCGACTTGCTGTGCCCGATAGGGTTACCAAACACGGCGTAACGATCGATTTGCGGGGTCATGTCCTTACCTTTATTCCTTACTTAGATATAGAGAAAACAGGGCCATCTGATTACAGATGACCCTATCACTATCTATCTATATAGAAAAGGAGATTCCGTGCTTACCATTCGCGTGGTTTCAGGTATCGCTCGTAAAGTTCGGCTTCAGGCGTTCCTGCTTCTGGTTCGTAGCGGTACTCCCATCGCGCTAACGGCGGCATCGACATCAGAATCGACTCGGTACGCCCACCACTTTGTAAACCAAATAAGGTGCCACGGTCGTAGACTAAGTTGAACTCAACATAACGACCACGACGGTAAAGTTGGAATTCACGTTCACGCTCTCCATATTCGATGTCTTTACGACGAGACACGATCGGCAAGTAAGCTTGGCAATAGCCTTCACCCACCGCTTTGATGTAATCAAAACACTTATCAAACTCCCAGTGATTCAAATCATCAAAGAACAAACCACCGACACCACGAGTTTCGTTTCGATGTGGCAAGAAGAAGTACTTATCACACCACGCTTTGTGCTCGGCATACACGTCTTCACCAAATGGGGCACAGATGGCCTTAGCTGTATCGTGCCATGACTGACAATCTTCTTCGAAAGGATAGAAAGGAGTCAGGTCGAAACCACCACCAAACCACCAAATTGGTTCTTCGCCCTCTTTCTCGGCGATAAAGAAACGCACATTCGCATGAGAAGTTGGGACGTAAGGGTTTTTGGGATGGATAACCAAAGAGACCCCCATCGCTTCAAAGCGGCGACCAGCTAGCTCTGGACGATGAGCCGTCGCAGATGCTGGCATTTCTTCCCCTTCCACATGCGAGAAGTTCACCCCACCTTGCTCGAAAACAAGGCCATCACGCAGAACACGTGAGCGCCCACCGCCACCAAGACGTTCGCCCGGTTCACGATGCCATGCATCTTCGACAAAGACGGCCTTTCCATCTTCTCGTTCTAACTGCTGACAAATGGAGTCCTGAAGTGACATCAGGAACTGCTTTACGGCGTACTTATCGATTGCTGACATACGTTATTACCTATTACGTGATACCTATTGATGGCTGGCAAGCAGGGTTAGCCCTGTCTTAATATTTGTGAAGTTTTGGCGTCACGAATCTCGCTGGGTTTATCACGACCGCTGGTTTCACCACGAAGAATGGCCACCAGCTTGTCACCCAATTGCTGCTCTACCTCTTCCGTGGTCATACACGGTGGCAAGCCGGAAAGATTCGCGCTGGTAGAGGTTAACGGCTTTCCGAATGCATTACACATCTTTTGAACCAAAGGATGATCAGTCACACGAACTGCAATTGAATCAAACTGTCCTGAAACCCAGTTGGAGACTTTATCGCTCGCTGGCATGATCCAAGTGTATGGGCCAGGCCAAGTTGCATGAACGGTCGCTAATTGTTCTGGAGTCAGTTGAGATTCATCAATATACGGCAAGAGCTGCTCATAACTTGCGGCGATCAGAATCAGCCCTTTTTCCACCGGACGCTGCTTGAGATCCAGCAGTTTTTGAATTGCTTCTGGGTTATCTGGATCGCATCCGACACCAAAAACCCCTTCTGTTGGGTAGGCAATCACTTCGCCTTGTTGTAGTGCGTTGAGCACTTGTTCAAAGTTATCCACCGATTACTTCCTGATTGTCTGACTGTATTATTTTCACTAAGTGTACAAATATTCATTCTCAGACACTAAAGCAATTTTTTTATAAAATGTATCAATAGCGTCAACAACAAGACGCAAACGTTTGCTTGAGATAAAAATCCCCGTATAATGCGCACAAATTTATCAGCTCACCTAATTTTGCAGCTTGAAGGAGTTTGAGATGAAAGTCGGTATCATCATGGGTTCTAAATCCGATTGGCCAACCATGAAACTAGCAGCAGACATGCTGGATCAATTTGGCGTGTCTTACGAAACAAAGGTGGTGTCAGCTCACCGTACTCCTCAACTATTAGCCGATTACGCTAGCAGCGCGAAAGAACGCGGCATCAAAGTGATCATCGCAGGTGCCGGTGGTGCAGCTCACCTACCGGGAATGGCGGCAGCCTTCACCAGTTTGCCTGTACTTGGTGTTCCGGTTCAATCTCGCGCTCTAAAAGGCATGGACTCTTTGCTATCTATTGTACAAATGCCAAAAGGCATTGCCGTCGGCACGTTAGCGATTGGCGAAGCGGGCGCTGCAAACGCGGGCATCTTAGCGGCACAAATCCTAGGCACTCATGACGAAAGCATCATGGCGAAGGTAGAAGCGTTCCGCAATGAACAGACGGAAACCGTACTGGCTAACCCAAATCCAGCTGAGGATTAATCAGATGCATGTACTGGTTCTCGGATCAGGTCAGTTGGCTCGCATGATGTCTCTGGCTGGTGCACCACTGAACATCCAAATCTCGGCTTACGATGTCGGCAGCGGTAACGTTGTCCATCCTCTTACCCAACAGGTGCTTGGTCATGGTTTGGAAAATGCCATTGAACAAGTGGATGCGATCACCGCAGAATTCGAACATATTCCTCACGATGTACTCGACATCTGTGAATCAAGTGGCAAGCTCCTCCCTAGTACCGCAGCCATCAAAGCAGGCGGTGACCGCCGTGTTGAAAAAGCGCTACTCGATAATGCTGGCGTGCGTAATGCCAAGTACTACGTGATTGAGACACGTGAAGATTTTGAACGCGCAATTGAACATGTTGGCATGCCTATGGTGCTGAAAAGTGCATTGGGTGGTTACGATGGTAAAGGCCAATGGCGCTTAAAAGAAGCTTCTCAAGTCGACGACATTTGGACTGAGATGGCAGAGTGCATCGCGGCAACACCAACTCAAGCGATTGTTGCTGAAGAGTTTGTTCCTTTTAACCGCGAAGTATCACTTGTAGGTGCTCGCGGTAAAGATGGCAGCGTTGAAGTGTACCCTCTAGCAGAAAACGTTCACATCAATGGCGTACTGAGCTTATCCACCGCAATTGATGCACCAGAACTGCAAGCCCAAGCCAAGCAGATGCTCACGGCCGTCGCAGATAGCCTAGATTACGTTGGTGTATTGGCGCTCGAATTCTTTGATGTCGATGGCACACTGTTAGTCAATGAGATTGCCCCACGCGTGCACAACTCCGGTCACTGGACACAGCAAGGTGCGGAAACTTGTCAGTTTGAAAACCATCTGCGCGCCGTGTGCGGCTTGCCGTTAGGCAGCACCAAACTGATTCGCGAAACCTCAATGGTGAATATTCTTGGTGAAGATACGTTGCCAGAAGCGCTGCTCGCCATGGATGGTTGTCACATCCATTGGTACGGCAAAGAGAAGCGTGAAGGGCGAAAAATGGGTCACATCAACGTATGTGGTGACTACCCAGGAGAATTACACCGTAGGTTGTGCGCTCTCGCGGATGTCTTAGATCCAATGGCATTCCCAGCCGTGCACGAGTTTGCGAAACAAGCATAACGCTAAAATCTAGCCCCAAAAACCACAAAGGGTCGCACGATGCGACCCTTTTTAATTCCTTTGATGTATTTACCCTTGTTGGGTGTGCTGGCACTTACGGTTGGCACATTGCAATTTCACACCACTGACGAGTTTCTTCTCCACCAACAAAGTAAAACCACATTCTTCGCATCTCCCTTTAACCGGAGGGATATTCACTGCAAATTTGCATTTAGGGTAGTTATCACATGCGTAGAAAGTTTTACCAAAGCGCGTCTTACGTTCAACTAAATGACCTTTACCACATTCAGGACACGCGTGTTGCTCTTGCGGCTGCTTTTCTGGCTCAGGTTGATTAATCGACTCAATATGATGGCAAGCCGGATAGTTACTGCAACCAACAAACATGCCATAACGCCCTTGGCGTAATACCAACTCGTTACCACAATCTGGACAAGGAACGCCAAGCTCTTTGACGATGTGTCCATCATTGTTGTGCAGGGCTTTGATGTAATCACAGCTTGGGTAGTGGCTACAGCCAAGAAAGGGACCGTGTTTGCCATGTTTGAGGATCAATTCACTGCCACATTTAGGACACGGCTCGTGTTCCAAAGCGTGTTCATGGGCAGAGAAAAGGGTGTTGTCGATTTTACTACTCATACTTACCGTTTCGTGAAAAACACACAAAAAGACAAGCTCGCGTTTATTCTAGCTAAACTCGAACTTGCCCAGATGGTTAGTGAAGAATCCCTTGTTCCTTGGCGTACAACAGCTCTTCCATTAGCGTGTAAGCGTTTTCGTTGCCAGGCACATTAAACAGCACCATCAGAATGATCCATTTGAGGTCTTCAAGCTCAAACTCACTCGTTTCTAATCCCATCACTCGGTCAATCACCATTTCGCGAGTTTCTGTGGTTAACACATTGATTTGCTCGAGAAACAATAAAAACCCTCGGCATTCCAAATCTAAACGCTGCATCTCTTTCGCTGTGTAGATACGAGTTGATGACGAAGCCATGCAAGTCGAAATTGCAGAAGAGGTGTCACTTTGCTGCAATGCGGCAAGCTCTTCTAACCAGACAAGGGCTTTGTAGATATCTTTTTGTTGGAAGCCTGCACGGAGCAGCTCTTCTTCCAACTCGTCTTGTTCGACCTGTAACTCTGCATCGCTATGGATGTAGGTTTCGAATAGATACATCAGTATATCCATCATCATAGCTAGCCCCTCCCCTTTCGAATATAGCCACCTGAAACCGCAACGACATGCCCAGAGAGTTCTAACTCTAAGAGCTGCATCATGACTTCCTGGACAGGTATATTGGTCCTGTTTGCAAGAATATCAACCGGTGTAGCTTCACTTCCTACGTTAGCTAACAGCTGAGGAAATGGCAATTCTTCTTCATCATTTAACGTAGAAAATAAATCGGTACTCTGATTAATAGACCAATCAAGCAAAGACTGTATTTCATCTAAGACATCTTTCGTCTTTTCTACGAGGCAAGCACCATGACGTATCAACTGGTTGCCACCGCTGGCATTAGGGGCATTTATCGAAGCTGGCAGCGCAAACACTTCTCGACCTTGCTCAAGCGCGTAACGAGCAGTAATTAACGAGCCACTCCTTTCCGCCGCTTCCACAACTAACACACCTAGCGATAATCCGCTAATAATGCGGTTTCGACGCGGGAAGTTTTCCGGGCGCGGCTTGGCGTTGGGGCGAAACTCAGACACCAAAGCCCCATGTTCAATAACACGTTGCGCTAAACCACGATGACGTGCCGGATAAATATTTTCTAAGCCAGATCCCAGCACCGCAATCGTCTTACCTTTTGCTTGCAACGCACCATCATGCGCATGACCATCAATGCCTAAAGCGAGACCACTGGTGACAATAAAATCGTGCTGAACAAACTCTGCAGCAAACTGACGTGCATGCTGTAATCCATCAATACTCGCATTTCGACTGCCAACCATCGCGATTTGTGGCTGAGAGAGACAAGTAGGGTTTCCTTGAACAAAAAGTAGAGGTGGCGGTGCAACGATTTGTTTGAGTTGAGGTGGATAACGCGGGTCAGTCAGTGTCAGGATATGATGATTTGTAGAAGCCTCAAGCCAGCTTAAACAAGCATCGACTTCTTTATCTGTTGAAGCCCAAGCTTGAATTTGCTTAGTTGTTAACCCAAGTTGTTGTAGCTGTTCAGGAGAGAAGTTTACGATGTTACGTGGCGTGTCTCTTGCCAGTAGCTTATTCATTTTGACGCCGCCAATGCCTGGTAAACAACTCAGTTTTAACCAGGCAGCGAGATCATCGTTATTTCGTCGATTCATCGATGGTTAATTCGTCCGCCAACGGTGACACCACCGAAATATCTTGGTTAATGGGTTTAGTGCTGTTAGTGATCAGTGCCAAGCTAAAGTACTCATAAGGACGAATGACCAGCAACTCACCAACTTTGCTTTGAGGCAAAGTAATTTTCTTATCAAGCACGCCAAACTCTTTCTTGAACTCATCGCCGTCTTTGTAAACTGGGTGCGCGTCTTCTTTTAAATCAAACACACTGCCTTGCTTCAGATTGTCTGACGTGCCTTTATCAATCACCACGACTTGGTTAGTTGAACTAAAGCGAATACCTTCGATATTGCCCAGCAACTTTGCAGAACTGCCTTGTGGCGACGGCATAGGGTAGAACGTTGTTGTGAAGTCAGTGTTCTCGACTGATTGATTTGGCAACGCGATATCGTTACGCAGGATTTCTTGCAATTGAGACGTGATCTTCAAACCAGAATAATCGCTCGAAGCTTCAACGAGCTCACCTTTGGCTATCAAACGCAGCGCGGTGATCTCTTCGGACACATCGTCACGCGAAAAGGTAGCTACTGGTCGGTAAATAGCCCAACCTGTCGCGGTCTGATTGCCATTGATATACAGCACATCTTCTGCCGTCAGATACTTACTGCCTTTGCTGCTACCCATCACTTTTGCTGCACTATTCAACGCATCTTGATCCAGCAATCGATCCGATTTGAGGTACGGCATCACCAAACCTTCAGCAACGGTTGGCACCGCTTTCTTTTCTGTGATGCGTGCTTTCGGGCTCAGCTTCTTTACCGGTTTTAGGCTCAACACGGGCTGACCGTTAATCCACACCAAAGACAACTTGTCTCCGGGATAAATTAAATGAGGGTTGTCGATTTCCGGGTTTACTTGCCATAAACGAGGCCACAACCACGGGCTATCCAAGTACATGGCCGAAATATCCCATAGCGTATCGCCCTTCACGACTACATATGTTTGTGGCGCATCATCTTTAACAGTCAGTGGGTTTGCATCCACATTTGCTACAGCGTTGAAAGAGAAAAGTAACGGCAACGTAACACTGGCAACGTTGCGGAAAATTCGATTCATGACCCTCGTCCTTGGTCTATTAAGCAGGAACCAGAATGGAAATTGGTGCAAGGATGCTGTCATTTAGGCTATAAAATGTCTAGAATTGAGCCAACAAGGTTTGTGCTGTTTCGGCACAGTTCAATATTTCGAGTGAATATGTCTGTATTACAAGTATTAACATTCCCGGATGATCGCCTGCGCACAGTCGCAAAGCCTGTTGAAGCGGTGACGCCTGAGATTCAAAAAATCGTCGATGACATGATTGAAACCATGTACGACGAAGAAGGTATTGGCCTTGCTGCAACGCAGGTTGATATCCACAAACGTATCGTAGTGATTGATATTTCAGAAACTCGCGATGAGCCGATGGTGCTAATCAACCCTGAGATTCTGGAAAAGCGTGGCGAAGATGGCATCGAAGAAGGCTGTCTGTCGGTACCAGGTGCACGCGCACTTGTGCCTCGCGCTGCAGAAGTTACCGTTAAAGCACTGGATCGTGATGGCAAAGAGTTCACCTTTGAAGCCGACGACCTGCTAGCGATTTGTGTTCAACACGAGCTTGATCACTTACAAGGTAAGCTGTTCGTGGATTACCTATCGCCACTGAAACGCAAACGCATTCAGGACAAGCTAGCGAAAATCAAACGCTTTAACGAGAAGCAGCAAAACGCTTAACCTCGAACCATACCAATTAGAAGGAAGCCTACCTTGAGTCAGTCTTTACGTATTGTCTTTGCAGGTACTCCGGATTTCGCCGCCCGTCACTTGGCGGCGTTGTTGTCTTCGGAGCATGAAGTCATCGCGGTTTACACAAACCCAGATCGTCCAGCGGGTCGTGGCAAGAAATTGGCTGCGCCACCGGTAAAACAACTGGCGCTGGAACACAACATCCCGGTTTACCAACCTGAAAGCTTTAAGTCCGACGAAGCGAAACAAGAACTTGCCGATCTGAATGCCGATCTCATGGTTGTCGTGGCGTACGGTATGCTCCTGCCACAAGCGGTTCTTGATACCCCTAAACTGGGTTGTATCAACGTACATGGTTCTATCCTACCTCGTTGGCGTGGTGCGGCTCCAATCCAACGCTCTATTTGGGCGGGCGATGCAGAAACGGGCGTGACCATCATGCAGATGGACATCGGTCTCGACACTGGTGATATGCTGAAGATTGCAACTCTGCCAATCGAAGCGACAGATACCAGCGCTTCAATGTACGAAAAATTGGCTGAGCTTGGCCCAGAAGCCCTGATTGACTGCTTAGCCGACATTGCTGCGGGTAAAGCAGTGCCAGTGAAGCAAGACGATGAGCTAGCGAACTACGCGAAAAAACTCAGCAAAGAAGAAGCACGCATTAACTGGAACGACGATGCGGCTCACATTGAGCGCTGCGTTCGTGCATTTAACCCATGGCCAATGAGCCACTTTGAGGCGGCAGAAAACAGCATCAAAGTATGGCAAAGCCGTGTGGCAGAGCAAACCAGTGACAAGCCAGCCGGCACCATCTTGCAAGCAGATAAAACCGGTATTTATGTTGCGACAGGCAACGGCGTACTGGTGCTAGAACAACTGCAAGTTCCTGGCAAAAAAGCCATGTCAGTTCAGGATATTCTGAATTCGCGCGCGGCTTGGTTTGAAGTTGGTACTCTGCTGGTTTAAGCCATACTAGGGGTTATCATCCCCAATAATACGAACTTTTAGAGGGCAGAGATGCCCTCCTTTACTTTAAGGTACTCATCATGAATGTTCGCGCTGCGGCTGCTAACGTCCTGTATCTTGTCGTCGACAAGGGCCACTCACTTTCAAGCGCTCTCCCAGAGGCTCAACAAACGGTACGACCTCGTGACCACGCTCTGCTACAAGAGATCTGTTACGGTGCGCTACGTTACCTACCTCGCCTAGAAATGATCGCAAACCAATTGATGGATAAGCCGCTCAAAGGCAAACAACGTGTATTCCATCACCTAATTCTGGTTGGTATTTACCAACTGAGCTTCATGCGCATTCCTGCGCACGCAGCTGTCGGTGAAACGGTTGAAGGCACTAAAGAGCTGAAAGGTCCTCGTCTGCGTGGTTTGATTAACGCTGTATTGCGTAACTACCAGCGCAACCAAGAAGAACTCGACCAAATGGCCGTCAGCAACAACGCTGGCAAGTACGGTCACCCAAGCTGGTTACTAAAACTGCTGCAAGAGGCCTACCCACAGCAATGGGAAAGCATTGTTGAAGCGAACAACCAAAAAGCGCCAATGTGGCTGCGTGTGAACCACCAACACCACACTCGTGATGAATACCTTGCGCTACTCAAAAATGAAAACATTGATAGCACGCCACACACAGAAGCGATGGACGCCATAAAATTGGCCGCACCATGTGATGTGATGAAGCTACCTGGTTTTGAGAAAGGTTGGGTTTCGGTCCAGGATGCGGCGGCGCAGCTCTCGATCAACTACCTAAAACCACAAGACGGCGAACTGATTTTAGATTGCTGTGCAGCGCCAGGTGGCAAGACGGCGCACATTCTAGAGCGCACGTCGGGCAGTGAGGTGGTCGCGATTGACTGCGACGACACACGCCTGAAACGTGTGCATGAAAACCTGAAGCGTCTCAACCTTCAGGCAAAAGTGGTTTGCGGTGATGCGCGTAATCCACAAGAATGGTGGCAAGGCGAGCAATTTGATCGCATTTTGCTGGATGCCCCATGTTCTGCGACTGGCGTGATTCGTCGTCACCCAGACATCAAATGGCTACGTCGTGCAGACGACATCGCCGCATTAGCAGAGCTACAAAGTGAAATTTTTGATGCCATGTGGACGCAACTGAAGCCCGGCGGCACAATGGTTTACGCGACTTGTTCAATCACACCGCAAGAAAACGTGGAGCAAGTAAAAGCGTTTTTAGCACGTACCGCGGATGCGCAACTGCTGGATTCTGATCCCGACCAGCCTGGTCGTCAAATTCTACCAGGCGAAGAAGATATGGATGGTTTCTACTACGCAGTGCTAACCAAAACACACGCGTAACAGCATGCTAAATAGGGCGATTGGATTGATTTCAATCGCCTTTTTCAGATAACGAGAAAAGAGTATGAAGATCATTATTCTTGGTGCAGGTCAGGTTGGCGGCACACTGGCAGAAAACCTAGTGGGTGAAAACAACGACATCACCATCGTCGATAACAATGCCGACCGACTGCGTGAATTGCAGGACAAATACGACCTGCGTGTGGTCAATGGCCATGCGAGCCACCCCGACGTGCTGCACGAAGCGGGGGCGCAAGACGCCGATATGCTCGTCGCAGTAACCAACACTGATGAAACCAACATGGCCGCCTGTCAAGTCGCGTTCACTCTATTCAACACCCCAAACCGCGTTGCACGTATTCGCTCTCCAGAATACTTGGCAGAAAAAGAAGCCCTGTTTAAATCTGGCGCCATTCCTGTCGATCACCTTATCGCACCAGAAGAACTCGTTACGAGCTACATCGAACGTCTGATCCAATACCCAGGCGCGCTGCAAGTGGTGAGCTTTGCTGAACAGAAAGTCAGCCTAGTGGCGGTAAAAGCCTACTACGGTGGACCGTTGGTGGGTAACGCGCTGTCTGCTTTGCGTGAGCACATGCCACACATCGATACCCGTGTGGCAGCGATTTTCCGTCAAGGCCGTCCGATTCGCCCGCAAGGCACTACCATCATTGAAGCCGACGATGAAGTGTTCTTCGTTGCAGCAAGTAATCATATTCGCTCAGTGATGAGTGAACTTCAGCGCCTAGAAAAACCGTACCGCCGCATCATGATTGTTGGCGGGGGTAACATTGGTGCCAGTCTCGCAAAGCGCTTAGAACAAAACTACAGCGTGAAGCTGATTGAACGTAACTACCAACGTGCAGAAAAACTGTCAGAAGAGCTAGAAAACACCATCGTGTTCTGCGGCGACGCGGCAGACCAAGAGCTTCTCTCGGAAGAGAACATCGACCAAGTCGACGTCTTCATCGCGCTGACCAACGAAGATGAAACCAACATCATGTCTGCGATGTTGGCAAAACGCATGGGTGCGAAAAAAGTAATGGTGCTGATCCAACGTGGCGCTTATGTAGATCTGGTACAAGGCGGCGTAATTGATGTGGCGATCTCACCTCAGCAAGCGACCATTTCCGCCTTGCTGACACACGTTCGTCGTGCCGACATCGTGAACGTATCCTCACTTCGCCGCGGCGCTGCAGAAGCCATTGAAGCCGTCGCTCACGGTGATGAAAGTACATCCAAAGTGGTTGGGCGCGCGATTGGAGATATTAAACTTCCACCTGGGACCACCATTGGTGCTATCGTTCGTGGCGAAGAAGTCCTTATTGCCCACGACCGTACGGTCATCGAGCAGGATGACCATGTGGTGATGTTCCTGGTCAACAAAAAATACGTATCAGACGTCGAAGCGCTATTCCAGCCGAGTCCATTCTTCCTCTAGGATTTTCCTATGGTCAACTTACGTCCCGTACTGTTTGTTATCGGGCTGGTTTTATCCAAACTGGCCCTGTTTATGTACGTGCCGACTTTGGTCGCTTTCTTTACCGGTACGGGGGGATTTCTCGATTTCGCCCAAGCCGTTGTGATCACGCACCTTGCCGCCTTCATTTGCCTAACGATCGGTCGAACCGCCAAGTTCAAACTCAGCGTACGCGATATGTTCCTCATCACCAGTTTGGTTTGGACCATCGCCAGTGCGTTTGCCGCCTTGCCGTTTGTGTTCATCAACCACATCAGCTTCACCGACGCCTACTTCGAAACGATGTCGGGTATCACCACGACGGGCTCAACGGTGCTCAGTGGCCTAGACAACATGGCGCCGAGCATCTTGCTGTGGCGCTCTATTTTGCAGTGGCTTGGGGGGATTGGTTTTATCGTAATGGCGGTGGCGGTGCTACCTATGCTCAATGTCGGTGGTATGAAGCTATTCCAAACCGAATCATCCGATTGGTCTGATAAAAGTAGCCCGAGAGCAAAAACGGTCGCCAAAAACATCGTAGCGGTTTATTTGATGCTTACTGGCTTATGCATTGTGGGCTACTTGGTCACCGGCATGAACCTGTTTGAAGCGATCAATCACGCCTTTACCACGCTATCAACGGGCGGATACTCTACATCCGATGGGTCGATGAACAACTTCTCTAATGGCGCACACTGGGTGGCCACTACCTTTATGTTCTTAGGTGGCTTGCCATTTTTGCTCTTCATCGCCGCGTTACGTAAACGCCGTATTGATGTGTTAGTTAACGACGCTCAAGTTCGAGGATTCGCGTACCTGTTCGTGTTCTCAAGCTTAGTGATTTCAGCCTGGTTAGTGATTCGAGACGGATACACCATTTTGGATGCGCTACGAGTGTCGATGTTTAATATCGTCTCTGTCGTCACCACAACCGGCTTTGGCTTAGAGGACTTCACCGCGTGGGGCGCATTACCCACAACTCTTTTTGCCTTCTTAATGATGGCGGGCGCATGTTCGGGGTCAACGTCTGGTGGGATCAAAATCTTCCGTTTCCAAATCGCAATGACACTGCTGAACAAACAGATGATGAAATTGATTCACCCTTCAGGTGTGTTTGTACAGCGCTACAACCAACGCCCAGTGAATGATGACATTGTTCGCTCGGTGGTCGCGTTTGGCTTGATGTTCTTTATCACCATCATCTTCATCGCGGGTTGCTTGAGTGCGCTGGGTTTAGACCCCATCACTAGCATCTCTGGTGCCATCACTGCGGTAGCCAACGTCGGCCCAGGTATGGGAAGCGTGATTGGACCGACGGGTAACTTCGCGCCTCTGCCAGATACCGCCAAGTGGCTCCTGAGCTTTGGCATGTTGATGGGCCGCTTGGAAATTCTGACTATTCTTGTACTGTTCTTCCCTGCGTTTTGGCGCCGTTAAGCAGACTCAAATTAAAAGGTATAACAATGAAAACATGGATTACTCTGGCGACCCTACTTGCCGCCTCATCCGCCTACGCCGCTGAAGTCATCACTTTAGCCGATGGTCGAGAAGTGAAGTTAAACGATGACTTTACTTGGGAATACGTCATGAAAAAACCTGCGCAGCAAGCAACAGAGACGCAAGCGACAATAGGCGCGGTTGAAACGATCGCAGCTCCCGCAATTGCGACAATTCCAGTGGTGACGAAAACTGTTGGCACTACTGTGGTGGTAAACGCCAAAAAGCCAACCATGCAGCTGTCTGACTCTGGTGTCGACGTACTGATTGGCTCCGCGAGCTATCAAGATGGTGAGCTCGTACTGCCAACGTCCATTACCAATCAAAGCTCACAATCGGTGATTCAAGTTGAAGTGGAAGTTCTGGTATTTGATATGTCTGGCCAGCAACTGGCGAAAGAAAAAGTCACTGTTTGGCAATCCATCAAGCGAATGGCGGATACTTACCTGCGACCACAACAAGCAGAACAGGGTAAAAGCATCAAACTGGCAGTGCCGCAGTCTCAGCAATACCAGTTTTCAGCCAAAGTGTTAGAAGTGAAAACTCGTTAATGTGATAACACATGTTTTGTCGAGTTCATATCTATCCGTTAGATAGGCTCGACAAAATAATAAATTGCGAAGAAGTGACACACACAACCCGCTAAAACGAAGCCGTGCCAAATCGCATGATTGAATGGAATACGCTTCGCAACGTAGAAAATCACCCCCAGTGAATACACAATCCCACCAGCTGCGAGTAATGTCAGTCCGCCAATATCCAAGTTGATCGCCAACTGATAAATCACAATCAACGACAGCCAGCCCATGACCAAATACGTCATCAAGGAAAGCTTTTTAAATCGGTAAACAAACGCGACTTTCATGATGATGCCGAGTAGAGCGATGGTCCAGATAACAATCATCAAACCAAACGCGAGCGGCGTACGTAAACTCACCAACAAAAAAGGCGTATAACTGCCAGCAATGAGTAGATAAATGGCGCAGTGATCGAAAGTTTTTAGCCATCGTTTAGCGTTGGGGTGCGGAATTGCGTGATACAGCGTCGAAGCCAAAAATAGCACGATAATACTCGCACCATAGACAGCCATACTGGCCAGCGTCAGCGTATCAGCTTGCTGGTCTATGGCTTTGATTAGCAGCAGTATCAGGCCAACAATACCAAAAATCATCCCAATGCCATGAGTGATGGTATTGGCCAGTTCTTCGCGTTGACTGTATTGAGGTTTCTGCAGTTCAGACATCAATGCGCCTATACTAGAGTTTGAAATTTGCTCTAGTATGGCACATTAGGCTTACACGTGTAAGCTTAAATTAAGACTCATGAACGGCCGTGGTTTGATCGAGATAATTAAGTACAAGTTCACCCACTTGATCAAGCTTAGTCGTGGCTGGAATGGTCAACTCTCGTTTGAGTTTTCCGCTACCCAGTAAGCTTGCGAGCATGCCACCCTCGCCCTTGCGTGTGCGGTCAACTTCAAACCATAATTTGAGTTCTTGCTCGTCACGGTGAGCGACAAATTCTAACTCACGCCACACGCCATGGTATGGCCCGTCAGTCGGCACCATCTCAAATTCTTGCACAAATGGCAGGTCGAACCCTTTTACTTCCTCACACTCCACTTGGCGAATACGCAAACCTTGCGCTTCAAATGCGGATAACACCGCATCCATTAGTGGATCAGGTCGAACTGTGAGGATGTCTTTATCGGTTGGGTCTAAAGCAGCAGCAACGTCCAAGCCGGTTTCGAGCCACACTTTGGCGTCACCAATGGTGACAGGCGTATTCCAAGGCACATCGAGCTGAACATCGAAGGTACGCTCTTCGCCGGAATGGATGGTAAACGCATAAGGGAGGCTCCACTTAGCAAGCACATGAGTCTGAGGTACTCGGCGCATGCTGTGTCCTTCTCGCGCACCACGGTCATCAGGAGCTTCCGCGATATAGCGACAACACAGTTTTAAATCGATATTGTCGATCGCTTGTTCAGTGGCACCACCATAAACATGGATAGACACATCCACACTTTGACCAGGATATAGCACGTCTTGATTTAGGATTGAGTCGACCTTAGCGCTCCCAATCCCAAAACTGGCAAGTGTCTTCTTCAAAAATGACATAGGCACCTCCTTCGTCGAGATCTCATACTACTACTGCTGATCGAGGGATCAAACAAAAATTGCCTCGATCATCGCGACAAAATGACAAAATCTAAACAATTCAATTGCTCAACTATCGACCAATTATTACAAGGATGCTAATCTTATACGTGATATGCATGCATATCGGTATTCCTGATTCATTAACTGGATTGGCGAGAGCCAGAAGAGTGATTCTTCAATCTTGTTGGAGCCTAGCTCATAATGATTCAGGCCATTACATCGGCAATGGATATGCCTGACAGTTAGGTAAATTAATGCGCCCAACAACAGTCAGGTTCGCACACACTAATACTAGTGCAATGCGCCGCCGCAGTGGCTTTACTACTGCACCAAAGGCAAAGCAAGTTGCGCCAGCAATGACATTGGTTGAGAAGACAGCAATGATGTCGAGTGTTCCGGCCAAAGTTATCAAAGCAGCTTAATCAAAAGCGCGGCGCCAGCTGCGCTTTTTTCTTTGCACGCGACTCAAACCACCTCAACGACTTAGAGCAAAACACAGTGAAATAGATAGTTTTTCCTATTTGGTCTTCGCAAAGCAATTTGGTACCTTTACAGCTAATTACACCTATAAATTCTGTGGAGAAAGAAATGAAGTGTCATCGCATTGAAGAGCTGCTTGAGCTACTAGAGCCTGAATGGCATAAAGACCAAGAAATGAACCTACTGCAGTTCATCGTGAAGCTAGCGAAAGAATCAGGCTACGAAGGCAAGCTAGAAGATCTGACCGACGACGTGCTGATCTACCACCTTAAAATGCGTAACAGCAGCAAAGACGAAATGATCCCAGGTCTTAAGAAAGACCAAGAAGATGATTTTAAAACTGCGATTCTGCGCGCTCGTGGCATCATCAAATAACCGGTTCAACAGCCCAGTATTCTTTAAGCGACTCCCTCAAATGAGTCGCTTTTTTATAACTAAAATTTTTAGTCCCACAGTTGGTTATAACTGTTCAGCCAATTATCAGGTTAACTGTACTGACTTTTGTTGTTAAACGTTGACTGCGTTAAAGAAAAGGAATTGTTATTGATTGTATAATCGCCGTTCATCAGTATTTACTAAAATAATTATGTCCGGTCATGATTTATGATAAGGACGAAGTAGCAATGTCATCGAGCGACATCAATAGAAATGACGCCGTACATTATAAAAGCCTAAGAAGGATGAGTGCATGAGTCAGGATAAGATCGATATCAAAGATGTGACTCCTAAAACCTACAACCCCAAGACTCATAAAGGGAATGGGGATCGGTTCAACCCAAGTAATCGCATCTATGTACGCGAAAGCAAAGGGACTTACCAGAAACTGCGTCGTTACGGTGGTTGGTTCTTACTGCTTCTCTTCGCTTTGATACCGTGGATTCCTTACGGTGAACGTCAAGCGATCTTGCTCGATATTGGCAACCAGCAGTTCAACTTTTTCGGTACCACGTTGTATCCGCAAGATCTTACCCTACTCGCCTTGCTATTTGTGATCGCGGCGTTTGGGTTGTTCTTTATTACCACCTTCTTAGGTCGAGTTTGGTGTGGCTATCTCTGCCCACAAACCGTCTGGACCTTCATGTATATCTGGTTTGAAGAGAAGCTAGAGGGCAGCGCCAATAAGCGTCGTAAGCAGGACTCCAATAAGCTAACGGCGAATTTAGCGATGCGTAAAACCGTCAAACATATCGCTTGGTTTGCCATTGCGCTCGCCACTGGTTTTACTTTTGTTGGCTACTTCGTTCCAATGAAGCAATTGGTTATCGACTTTTTCACTTTTAACGCCAACTTCTGGCCTGTCTTTTGGGTAATGTTCTTTGCCATTTGTACTTATGGTAATGCTGGTTGGATGCGTTCCATCATGTGTATTCACATGTGTCCTTACGCGCGCTTCCAGTCTGCCATGTTCGATAAAGACACCTTTATCGTTGGCTATGATGCAAAACGTGGTGAAAAACGTGGTCCACGTCCACGCAAAGCCGATCCAAAGCAACTTGGTTTGGGTGATTGTATTGATTGTGATTTGTGTGTGCAGGTGTGCCCAACAGGTATCGATATTCGTGACGGCTTACAATATGAATGTATTAACTGTGGTGCCTGTATTGATGCGTGTGACAACACCATGGATCGCATGGGTTACGAGAAAGGACTAATCAGCTACACCACAGAGCATCGCTTATCGGGTAAGAGTACCAAAGTCATGCGTCCGAAGCTGCTGGGCTATGGTGCCGTACTACTCGTCATGGTCGGTCTTTTCTTTGCCCAAATTGCAGCGGTAGACCCAGCAGGCATGAGTGTTATTCGCGACCGTAACCAACTGTTCCGAGTAAATAGCTCAGGCGAAGTAGAAAACACCTACACCCTCAAAGTAATCAACAAAACCCAGCAAGTGCAAGAGTACTCGTTGGATGTTGAAGGGCTATCCGATGTAAGCTGGTATGGTAAGCAGACAATTCAGGTACAGCCAGGTGAGGTATTGAACTTACCAATGAGTCTTGGCGCCGATCCTGACAAGCTAAACTCTGCGATTACGACAATTCAGTTTATACTCACCGATAAGAGCAACGAATTCACCATTGAAGTAGAAAGCCGTTTTATTAAAAAACTATAGCGCTACTTCAGTGACTAATGGAAAAAGGCTCAGTAATGAGCCTTTTTGTTTATATGTCCCAAAGCATGTTTAACTTTGACGCCCTTACCCCAGACTTCATGTGGTACGCGTTAGAAAGCATCGGCGTTCGCGCAGAATCAGGCTTTCTTCCCCTCAATAGCTACGAAAACCGTGTTTATCAATTCACTGACGAAGAGCGTCGTCGTTATGTCGTCAAGTTTTACCGCCCTGAACGTTGGAGCAACGAACAGATCCAAGAGGAGCACGATTTCACTTTAGAACTAATTGGCAACGAAATCCCCGTCGCACCACCTGTGCGCATCAACGGTGAAACCCTGCATCACTATCAAGGCTATGCCTTTGCGCTGTTTGAGAGCGTAGGTGGTCGCCAGTACGAGGTTGACAACTTAGATCAGCTCGAAGGTGTAGGGCGTTTCCTTGGTCGCATCCACAAAGTGGGTAGCCGCCAAGCCTTCCAACATCGCCCAACGATTGGATTGCAAGAATACCTGTATCAACCAAGAGAGATTCTGCAAAACGCCAACATGATTCCAATGCACTTGGAGAACAGCTTCTTCAATGACTTGGATATGCTGATCAAATCAATTGAAAGCCACTGGCAAGAAGGCTTCAATATCATTCGTTTGCATGGCGATTGCCACCCAGGCAATATTTTGTGGCGAGATGGCCCTATGTTTGTTGATTTGGATGACGCTCGTAACGGCCCTGCAGTACAAGACTTATGGATGCTACTGAACGGTGAACGCCAAGACAAACTGATGCAGCTGGATATTGTTTTAGAAGCTTATCAAGAGTTTTGCGACTTTAACCCCGCAGAATTGAAACTAATTGAGCCACTTCGCGGTCTACGAATGGTGCACTATATGGCATGGCTAGCAAAACGTTGGCATGACCCTGCGTTTCCTCTCGCTTTTCCATGGTTTAATGAGCCAAAATACTGGGAAGGTCAGGTCCTTGCATTTAAAGAGCAGATCGCCGCTCTAGAAGAAGCACCGCTGTCTTTAATGCCTCAATGGTAAGTCAGGCCACAAATTCAAAAATGGAGATATTTCGATGAAAAAACTGTTCGCACTGTTTTCTATGCTGATGCTAAGCCTGTCGGCACATGCTGCGCAATTCAAAGAAGGTGAACATTACAAAGTATTGGATCTTGAGGCATCAAAAAAACCTCTTGTGACGGAGTTTTTCTCTTTCTACTGCCCGCACTGTAATAGCTTTGAACCTGTTATCCAGCAACTGAAAAAGCAGTTGCCAGAAGGCACTAAACTACTAAAAAACCACGTTTCTTTCATGGGTGGCAACATGGGCCCATCAATGAGCAAAGCCTACGCGACCATGGTTGCACTAAAAGTGGAAGACAAAATGGTGCCAGTGATGTTTAACCGCATCCACAATCTAAAGAAGGCGCCACGTAACGATGAAGAACTTCGTCAAATCTTCCTTGATGAAGGTGTAGACGCGAAGAAATTCGACTCAGCATTCAAAGGCTTTGCGGTTGATTCCATGGTTCGCCGTATGGACAAGCAATTTGAAAACAGCGGTCTAACCGGCGTTCCTGCGGTTATCGTTAACAACAAATACCTAGTTCAAGCACAAAGCATCAAGACGATGGATGAGTACTTCTCTCTGGTGAACTACTTGCTGACACTAAAATAAGCGCATCGATATCAATCAAAAGGGGAGCCCATCGCTCCCCTTTTGTTTATTTGTAAATCTCTTGTAGCAACCGATCTTTTTCTTGCCACACATCACCCAACCATTGCTGAAATTGTCGCTTATAGGGCTTATCGTTAAAGTAATCACCAAGCACTCGTTCATCGACGGGCAACACATTCACACGCACAACAACCTTGCCCATTCGGCCCATTAATAAATCCTTGAATGGCTTATTTGTATTTTCTGGGTACGCAAGCGTCACATCGATAATGTTCTCGAACTGCTCCCCCATTGCCGCTAACGTGTATGCGATCCCGCCCGATTTTGGTTGCAGCAAATATTGGTAGCTCGTCTTGCTCTTACGCTGTTTTTCTTCGGTAAATCGAGTGCCTTCGACATAATTAACCACTGTGGTTGGGGCATGTTTGAACTTGGCGCACGAGCGACGTGTCGTCTCTAAATCTTGACCTCGTTTGTGCGGGTTGCGGATCAGATACTCTCGCGAATAACGACGCATAAATGGCATGTCGAGCGCCCAACACGCCATCCCAATGAAAGGCACATACAACAGTTGTTGTTTGAGGAAAAACTTCGGCATAGGTATGCGGTCTTTAAACACGCAGCAAAGCACCACAATATCGGTCCAACTGAGATGATTACTGATCAACAGATACCACCCGTCTTTTTTCAGCGCCTCACCGCCCTGAACATCCCAGTCAACACGGTTAGAAACCGCCAGAATGCCCGCATTAACGGTAGCCCATAACCACATCACCTTGTTGGCACAAGCGGTCGCTTTCGCTTTTAGCTCCACGCTTGGAAGCAATACTTTAAACACAGCGATAATACAAATTGCGATTGAACACAGCGCAGAATTGAGAATCACAAAAGAAGCGTTAAAAAAAAATAACAAATATGCCAACATGATAGTCAAACAACAGTGATAATGTGTGAAGAATAAAACAGCGTGTAATTATACTGCGCCTTTGCCACATTGGAATATGCGTGGGAATGGTCAGATTTGTTACCTCAACCAATATTTGCACCACTCATTCGACAATAAGGAGATAACGAATGAAACCAAGGCTAATTCTCTTGCCTTTGGCCTTTGTCGTCAGTTCTGCTCAGGCTCAACTCGCTGAAACCGCAGGTTTTGGCGGTGAAATTTCGCTGAATGCCGGATTTGTATCATCAGAATCCAACTTCAATACGGAAAATAGTAACACCATCGATTCTCTCGATAAGCGCGCCGATAGTGACAGCTCCGTTATCGCTGCGCCGCTAGGAAGCATTACTTACACTTTTGGTAACCGACTCAATCACCAAGTGTACGCGGGTACCACACGTTCCGATGTCGCGGTTGGTACACTCGCTTTTCAGCTGGGCTATCAACACGAGTTGCCATCCGGCACCGTGCTCGATATTTCCTATCTACCGACCGTGCTCAAAAGTGAAACTTGGCGTAACCCATATCAAGTCGGAATCGCCCGTCAAGAAACAGATGTGGACGGCAATGCCTATCGCTTTCAAATCAAGGGATTGATTGATAAAAACTTCAACCTTGATCTCGCTTATGCTGATAAAGACATTGAGCAAGAAGAAGTAACGGACCGTTCACTCGCTCGCGATGCGAGCCTTTACTACGTTAAAGGTGACTATCGGATTTCACTTAATCAAACATCCATGTTGCAACCGGCGTTTACCTACATTAATCAAGATGCCGACGGTAAGGCGGAATCATTTGATTCGTACGGGTTTGACATCAGTTGGTTTAAATTTATCAACCGCCATCGGTTGGCCCTCACCGCAGGTTATGCATGGAAAGACTATCAAGCCGCTAGCCAAACTTTTGCTAAAATACGAAATGACGACACCGTCAGCCTATTTGCAGCCTATGAATATCAAAACGTATTTGACTGGCAAAACTGGTCGTTCATCTCTTTAGCCGGCTACAGCCAAACAGACTCAAATATCACGTTCTATGATGAGAAAGAGTACCTGTTGTCTCTTGGTCTCAACTACACCTTCTAACGTCCTTCATCGCAACAAGGCACTTACAACACTTGTTGCGGTGATATTTGCACGTCTCTATACCGCTTGCGCCGTGAGTTGTTTCAGTAAGCGATCCATCGCTCGATACCCAAGCGCCTCGGCTAAGTGCGCTCGTTCAATCTGCTCCGCCCCATCAAGATCTGCTATCGTTCGTGCTACTTTGATAATGCGATGATACGCGCGAATCGAAAGCCCCAAACGATGTAAAGCGGTTTCAAGAAACTCCGCATCACTTTGGTGTAAGGGGCAAAACGCCTCGATTTCTCGACTGCCTAACAGTGCATTTACCTTACCGCTGCGGTTCAACATATTGGTACGCGCATGATTCACACGTTCTTTAACGATAGCGGTCGGCTCACCGCGATCACCACCTTCTGCTAATGTCCCTTTGGGCAAAGCTGGGATTTCTAAAGACATATCAAAGCGATCTAACAGTGGTCCAGATAATCGACCAAGGTAGCGCAAAATGGCTTGTGGATTGGTGCGCGCTTGATTGCCTTCATAATATCCTGTCGGACTTGGGTTCAATGCTCCAACTAATTGGAAGCGAGCCGGAAAGCGTGTTTTACCTTGCGCTCGAGAGATAATGATCTCACCAGATTCGAGCGGTTCGCGTAACGAGTCCAGCACCTTTCGGTCAAATTCGGGCATTTCGTCGAGAAACAACAAGCCGTTGTGGGCTAAAGAGATCTCCCCGGGTCTGGGTACCGAGCCACCGCCAACTAATGCAGCCATTGAACTTGAATGATGCGGAGAACGAAACGGACGCGACTTCCAGTTATGCTCATTAATTTCACTCTGAGTCAACGATGCCACCGAAGCGGTTTCCATTGCTTCTTCGTCACTCATTTCCGGTAATAAGTCACACAAACGCGAAGCCAACATCGTTTTTCCAGTACCTGGCGGGCCAAGGAAAAGTAAGTTGTGGTTTCCAGCGGCAGCAATCTCCAGTGCGCGCTTACCTTGTTGTTGGCCAATAATATCTTGTAAGTCTCGACCATGTTTTTCGACTATTTTGCGCTTAGGCGTTTGAAAAAGATTCAGCCGATGTTGGCCACAAAGCTCGGCACATACTTCCAGTAATGATTGGGCCGATTTATGTTGTTCCTTCCCCACCAGCGCCGCCTGATCGCCATTCACATGTGGGACCACTAAATGACGTTGAATCTTACTGGCTTCCAGCGCAGCAGGCAGCACACCTTTTACAGGTCTCAGACCACCAGATAGCGCTAACTCGCCAACAAATTCGTAGTTTTTAAGCTTATCTGTCGCGATTTGCTCCGAAGCGGCCAAAATCCCCAATGCGATAGGAAGATCAAAACGCCCTCCCTCTTTGGGCAAATCTGCTGGAGCTAAATTAACGGTGATCCGCTTAGCTGGAAACTGAAAATTAGAATTAATGATCGCGCTACGAACGCGATCTTTGGACTCTTTTACCGTCGTCTCTGGCAGCCCTACCAAGGTAAACCCGGGCATACCATTGCTAATATGAACTTCTACACTAACCGATGGCGCTTGCACCCCGACGCTTGCTCGACTATGAATGATTGCCAGCCCCATACGTTCCTCAATTTATTGAACACTCTGTAAACAAATGTTTTATCTAGTTGGTTATGTTATATACCGCGTCCCAATTGAGAGTTAATGTGAAAAAAGAATGACTTTTTGCTTGTCATGCAGCGGAATTGTGTGATACCACTAATGACGCAAACAATTTCGTAGAACATTACACAACATTTTTTAACGAAAAAAGAACGACAGACAGATGAACCTTTTCGCTCATATCAACGCACTGCTAGCCCTGATTATCGTGGTCATTATTGGCACCGCGCGGGGTATTGTGGGCGAAAGGTAACCACAAATTACAAAAAACCCCCGCACTGAAAAGTCCGGGGGTTTTTTTACAACTACAAGTTGTCATCTGTCTAACCCTCGGACAGTTTAACGGGAAGAATGGGAGTGCACATGAAGTGCAATAAATATGGCAATCGCTACGAGCCACAACGTAGCAAAGGAGGTTTACGATGACTGGTGCACAACTTGTCGTAGCCGCTTTAAGACAGCAAGGCATCGAAACCGTTTTTGGCTACCCTGGCGGGGCCATCATGCCAATCTACGATGCTTTGTATGACGGAGGGGTGGAGCACATCCTATGCCGTCATGAGCAAGGGGCCGCCATGGCCGCAATTGGTATGGCTCGTTCCACTCAAGACGTTGCTGTATGCATGGCAACTTCCGGCCCAGGGGCCACTAACCTTGTTACCGGCCTTGCCGACGCTTTCCTTGACTCCGTACCTCTAGTTGCCATCACAGGCCAGGTTGCTAGCTCTCATATCGGTACCGATGCATTCCAAGAAATGGATGTGATCGGAATGTCCCTAGCCTGTACTAAGCACAGCTATCTCGTGACCGAAATTGAAGACCTGGCGCCAACGCTAGCCGAAGCGTTTGAAGTGGCCAAAACGGGTCGTCCGGGTCCAGTCATTGTCGATATCGCCAAAGACGTTCAACTGTCTCAAACCCCAACAGATCTACTGCCTCCATACGTAGCGCCTGCAATCGAAGATGTCAGCGCTGAAGATATCAAACGTGCGCAAGATGTACTGGCAGCATCAACTCGCCCAGTGTTGTATGTTGGTGGTGGCGTGCAACTCGCGAAAGCAACCGATGCAGTACGCGAATTCCTTCGCTTAAACCCAATGCCAGCAGTTAGCACACTAAAAGGCCTCGGTACCATTGAACGCCATGACCCTCACTATCTTGGTATGTTGGGCATGCACGGCACCAAAGCCGCTAACCTAGTGGTTCAAGAAGCCGATCTATTGATTGTGGTTGGTGCGCGTTTTGATGACCGTGTGACGGGTAAGCTCGACACGTTTGCACCAAATGCGAAAGTGATTCACATCGACATTGATGCTGCGGAGATTCATAAACTGCGCCACGCCAACGCACCATTACGTGGCGACATCAACACCATTCTTCCTCAGCTAGAGCTGACTCAAGATATCTCACCGTGGGTTCATCACAGTGAAAGTCTGCGCAGCGGCTTTAAGTGGCGTTACGACCACCCGGGCGAGTTAATCTACGCACCGCTATTGCTTAAACAACTGTCAGACATGATGCCAGACAGCTCAATTGTCTCGACTGATGTAGGTCAGCACCAGATGTGGGCAGCGCAACATATCCAGCCACGCGAACCACAAAATTTCATCACTTCTGCTGGCCTTGGCACCATGGGCTTTGGCTTGCCAGCTGCGATGGGTGCAGCAGTCGCACGTCCTGATGATCAGTCTATCCTTATTACAGGTGACGGTTCATTTATGATGAACGTACAGGAATTGGGCACGCTGAAGCGTCGTCAGATCCCTGTGAAGATTGTCCTTCTTAATAACCAACGTCTTGGCATGGTTCGCCAATGGCAATCGCTGTTTTTCGACGGTCGCCACAGTGAAACCATTCTTGATGACAACCCAGATTTCGTGATGCTAGCAAAAGCGTTCGATATCCCGGGCAAGACCATCACCAAGAAAGAAGAAGTGGAGCCAGCGCTGAAAGAGATGCTAGCGAGTGAAACTTCTTACATGCTTCACGTTTTGATTGATGAAGAAGAAAACGTGTGGCCATTGGTGCCACCTGGCGCATCAAACAGTGATATGTTGGAAAATACATAGGAGACAATCGCATGGACAGATATTTACTCGACATCAAAGCCGATGACAAACCGGTACTGTTGGAGCGCGTTCTACGTGTGATTCGTCACCGAGGCTTCGTGATCAAACAAGTCGCTGCTACGCAAAACCACGAAAGCAAAGTAGCCAGCGTCGAGATCATCGTCGACAGCGATCGACCAATCTCGTTTTTGATCAATCAAATAGAGAAGTTGTGGGACGTTCGTAAGGTTGAGGTGCTAAAAATCCGCAACGATGAACTGCCAAATCACAACTTACAACAACACGTAAGTGCATAAGGAAGGCAACAAATGGCAACGAAAACTGCAGATTTCATTTGGTTTAATGGTGAGATGGTTCCATGGGCAGAGGCGAACGTGCACGTTCTAACTCACGCAATGCATTATGGTACATCCGTGTTTGAAGGCGTGCGCTGTTATAACACACCAAAAGGTCCAATTGTCTTCCGTCACCGTGAGCATGCACAACGTTTAAAAGATTCCGCCAAGATTTACCGTTTCCCGATCCCTTTTTCTGTAGAAGAAATCATGGAAGCGACCCGCGAAACACTGCGCCAAAACAAACTCGATAGCGCCTACATTCGCCCATTAGGTTTTGTCGGTAATGTCGGTTTGGGCGTGTGCCCACCAGTTGGCACTGAAATGGATCTAATCATTGCGGCATTCCCTTGGGGCTCTTACTTAGGCGAAGAAGCGCTAGAGAAAGGCGTGGATGCGATGATTTCAAGCTGGAACCGCGCGGCACCAAACACCATCCCGACAGCAGCTAAGGCCGGCGGTAACTACCTATCTTCACTACTGGTTGGTGGTGAAGCCCGTCGTCACGGATACGACGAAGGTATCGCACTGAGCGTTGATGGTTACCTATCTGAAGGGGCTGGCGAAAACATCTTCGTTATCAAAGATGGCGTGATCACCACACCACCAGCAACTAGCGCGATTCTTCCGGGCATCACGCGTGATTCGATAATGACGATTGCACGCGATAAAGGCTACGAAGTACGTGAAGCCAACATTGCACGTGAAGCGCTTTACCTTGCCGATGAAGTCTTCATGACAGGTACTGCAGCTGAAATTGTGCCAGTGGCAACCATCGACAAAATTGAAGTGGGCACAGGTAAACGCGGCCCAATCACTAAAGAACTACAAGCAGCCTACTTTGGCCTATTTGACGGCACCACGGAAGATAAGTGGGGCTGGTTAGACTATGTGTACCCAGAACAGAAGTAAGAAGGATTTAAGAAATGCCAAAATATAGATCAGCTACCACCACACATGGTCGTAACATGGCGGGTGCACGCGCGCTGTGGCGTGCAACGGGTGTGAAAGAAGAAGACTTCGGTAAACCAATCATCGCCGTGGTGAACTCGTTTACTCAATTTGTTCCGGGTCACGTACATCTTAAAGACATGGGCCAGCTTGTCGCACGTGAAATTGAAAAATCAGGCGGCATCGCGAAAGAATTCAACACCATCGCGGTTGATGATGGTATCGCAATGGGTCACGGCGGCATGCTGTACTCACTGCCTTCACGCGAACTAATCGCAGACTCAGTAGAGTACATGGTGAATGCGCACTGTGCCGATGCCATGGTGTGTATCTCTAACTGTGACAAAATCACTCCGGGAATGTTGATGGCATCCATGCGTCTCAACATCCCGGTTATCTTTGTTTCTGGTGGCCCGATGGAAGCGGGTAAAACAAAGCTTTCTGATCAGATCATCAAACTAGACCTTGTTGATGCAATGATCCAAGGCGCGGATCCAAAAGTATCTGATGAGCAAAGCGAGCAGATCGAACGCAGCGCATGTCCAACCTGTGGATCGTGTTCAGGCATGTTCACGGCAAACTCGATGAACTGCCTAACAGAAGCACTGGGTCTTTCTCAGCCGGGCAACGGTTCTATGTTGGCGACTCACGCTGATCGTGAACAGCTATTCCTTAACGCGGGCAGACGCATTGTTGAACTGACTCGTCGTTACTACGAGCAAGATGACGAATCCGCGTTGCCACGCAACATCGCAACTTATGATGCCTTCGAAAATGCAATGGCACTGGATATTGCCATGGGTGGTTCAACCAACACCATTTTGCACCTGTTAGCTGCAGCGCAAGAAGGTGAAGTGGATTTCGATATGGAAGATATCGATCGCCTGTCTCGCCAAGTGCCACACCTATGTAAAGTGGCACCATCCACTCAGAAATATCATATGGAAGACGTACACCGCGCTGGTGGTGTAATGGCGATTCTTGGTGAGTTAGATCGTGCTGGTCTACTGCACAATGATGCTCGCACCGTACTGGGTCTTTCAATGAAAGAGCAGTTGGCAAAATACGACATCATCCAAACGGAAGACCAAGAAGTACTTAAATTCTACCGTGCCGGTCCGGCTGGTATTCGTACCACCCAAGCGTTCTCGCAAGATTGTCGTTGGGATCGCCTTGATGACGACCGTGCAGAAGGTTGTATTCGCGCGAAAGACAACGCCTTCAGCCAAGAAGGTGGCCTAGCCGTTCTATCAGGCAACATCGCATTGGATGGCTGTATCGTTAAGACAGCCGGTGTTGATGAGAGCATTCTTAAGTTCACTGGTCCGGCTGTGGTATTTGAGAGCCAAGAAGATGCGGTGGAAGGCATCTTGGGTGGCAAAGTCAAAGCAGGTGACGTGGTTGTTATCCGTTACGAGGGCCCTAAAGGTGGTCCGGGCATGCAAGAAATGCTTTACCCAACCACTTACCTAAAATCGATGGGCCTTGGTAAAGAATGTGCACTGCTGACTGACGGTCGCTTCTCTGGTGGTACATCAGGACTCTCTATCGGCCATGCTTCTCCTGAAGCCGCTAACGGCGGTGCTATTGGACTGGTGAAACCGGGCGATATGATCGCGATTGATATTCCGAACCGTTCAATTTCACTCGAAGTGTCTGAACAGGAACTGGCAGAGCGCCGTGCAAAACAAGACGAACTTGGCTGGAAACCTGTTGATCGTCAAAGAGAAGTTTCCTTTGCACTTAAAGCGTACGCGAGCATGGCCACCAGTGCTGACAAGGGTGCAGTACGAGACAAGTCGAAGCTAGAGGGCTAGCAATGATGGAATCTCAACCCGAAAAGAAAGTAAATCAAACTGGCGCAGACTATCTGCGCCAAATCCTCCGCGCTCCGGTGTATGAAGTCGCAACAGTAACACCACTGCAAGAAATGCCACGATTGTCTGCACGTATTGGTAACAATGTGCAAATCAAGCGCGAAGATCGCCAACCCGTGCACTCATTTAAATTACGCGGTGCGTACAACATGGTGGCAAGCCTAACTGAAGCACAAAAAGCCGCTGGTGTCATCGCAGCATCGGCAGGTAATCACGCTCAAGGCATGGCGCTGTCTGGCACTAAGCTGGGCATCAAAACCACTATCGTGATGCCAAAGACCACGCCGGATATCAAAGTCGACGCAGTACGCAGCTTTGGTGGCAATGTGGTACTACACGGCAGCAACTTTGATGAAGCAAAAGCAGAAGCCGAACGTTTGTCAGAGCAATATGGCTATACTTTTGTGCCCCCCTTTGATCACCCACTGGTGATCGCAGGTCAAGGCACCATCGGTATGGAAATGCTGCAACAAAATGGTCACCTTGATTACATCTTTGTTCCTGTCGGTGGCGGCGGTTTGGCCGCTGGTGTTGCGGTACTAGTGAAGCAGTTAATGCCAGAAATCAAAGTCATTGCCGTAGAGCCGGAAGACTCATCTTGTCTTAAAGCCGCGCTGGATGCTGGTGAACCTGTCGTACTAGACCAAGTCAGCATGTTTGCCGATGGCGTCGCAGTAAAACGCATTGGTGAAGAGACTTTCCGTCTGTGTCAAAAGTACATTGATGGCCATATTGCGGTCTCTAGTGATGAAATCTGCGCAGCCGTAAAAGACATCTTTGAAGATACCCGTGCGATTGCTGAGCCTTCGGGTGCGCTTGCTCTGGCGGGGCTGAAGAAATTTGCTGAACAGAACAAGCTGAAAGACAAAAACCTAGGCACGGTACTGTCTGGCGCAAACACCAACTTCCACGGGTTACGCTATGTGTCAGAACGTTGCGAGTTAGGTGAAAAACGTGAAGGTTTATTGGCAGTGACGATCCCTGAACGCCAAGGAGCGTTCTTTGAGTTCTGTAACTTGATTGGCGGTCGTGCCGTAACGGAGTTTAACTATCGTTATAACGATGACGAACTCGCTAATATCTTTGTCGGTGTCCGTCTGCAAGGCGGTCAAGAAGAGTTGGAAAACATCATTCACGATCTACGTGAAGGTGGCTATCCGGTGGTTGACCTTTCTGACGATGAAATGGCGAAGCTACACGTTCGCTACATGATCGGCGGGAAGCCATCGAAGCAACTCAAAGAGCGACTCTACAGCTTTGAATTTCCAGAGTACCCAGGTGCCTTGCTGAAATTCTTAAGCACGCTTGGTACCCATTGGAATATTAGCTTGTTCAACTACCGTAACCACGGCGCAGACTACGGACGCGTTTTATGTGGTTTCGAGTTAGATGAAGGAGATTTAGCTCAGTTTTCTGCGCATTTACGCGAACTTGGCTATCAATGCAAAGACGAAACAGACAACCCGTCTTACAAGTTCTTCCTGTCATAAAACGCCACACTCCAAACATATCAAATAAAACACCTCGCTATTGCGAGGTGTTTTTTTATGACTGTAACCAATCTTGATGCAGCTGATTAGGCGATCCTAGGTAATCCACCATCCATTGGATCAATTTATGATTATCATCTTTGCGCCAGACCAAGCAACAATGACTGAGCGGCTTATCATCTGGCATCACCTTCTCCACCAGCACACCATCATTGATCAGTGGCGTTGCAATATGACGTGGCATATAACCCACGCCAACTCCATTTTTCAAACATTCAATTGCACTGTACCAGTTGGGTAGTAACAATCGGCGTTGTTGAGGGTAATGGCCAGTATGGCGCTTTGGCAGCACGTTCGAAGTATCATCAAGGCAGATCGCCGGAAATTGACTCACAAACTCTTCAGTAAGCACTTGTTGGCGAACACAGGGATGAGCGGGAGACATCACAAATGCCCAATCCAATACGCCCATATCTTTGACTTCAAAATCCCCACCAACGGGAACCGCAGACGTGGCTCCAACGACTATATCAGCTCGTCCTTGTGCTATAGCCTCCCAAGAACCATTGAAGACCTCCATATTGATCTGCAATTCAGCAAATTCAAACTCGCGATAAAAATCTTCCACCAAAGGTTTTAGCTTCTCCAGTTTCACCACGTTATCTAAGGTCAGCTTTAACGTGCTCTTCCATCCTTGAGCTGCTCGGCGTGTTTGTGCTTTCACCTCTTCCATTTGACGCAGCAAAGAGCGCGCCTCAGCCATAAAAAGTTCACCTGCTGGAGTTAACTCCACTTTCCTCGGTAAGCGTCGAAACAGCACCACATCTAAATCTTGCTCGACCAGCCTTACTCCATAACTGATGGCTGAAGGGACTTTATGCAGCACCTCAGCCGCAGCGGTGAAACTGCCTAAACGGGCAACTGTATCCAGCATTTCCAGAGACGCTTTAGAGAACATGATTTAACCTTTCAAAAAATTTGATTGATAACCAACAATTTTAGCGTTTTATTTTCTTAAAATCGAAAAATAGAATAATAAGGTAAATAAATCAGGGTTGGCGCCAACTGATGTTGATTAAAAAATGATTAAATAATTTGACTGGTTGAATCATGAAAATATCAAAACTACAGCTCATTTATCTGGCAGCATTATCGATGCTTGGCTTCGTTGCTACCGATATGTATCTGCCAGCATTCAAAGCGATGGAAATCGACTTTGCAACCGGCCCTGAGCAAATAGCGCTCTCTTTAACGGTATTCCTAGTTGGTATGGCGGTTGGCCAGCTAATGTGGGGATTGGCATCCGATAAATTTGGCCACCGCAATACACTCGCGGCCGGGTTAGTGCTGTTTACTATCGCGTCATTCGGTTTGGCTTTCTGTGACCAAGTATGGCAACTACTGACACTGCGCTTTATCCAAGCTATCGGTGTATGTGCACCAGCCGTGATCTGGCAAGCCATGGTCATTAAACGCTACTCAAGCAGCAGTCAGCAAATTTTCGCAACGATCATGCCGTTAGTCGCGCTATCACCAGCACTAGCACCTCAATTAGGGGTAGTGTTGGCAGATAACTTCGGCTGGCACAGTATCTTTATTACGCTGACACTAGTTGGTGTCTTCTTGGTCTTTGCGACAATGGCCCAAAAAGACGAGAAAGCAGAAATCAAACAAACCAGTATGTCTACCGACATCAAAGCGCTGCTGAGTTCTAAAAAATACCTTGGCAACGTGTTTATGTTTGCGACGGCTTCGGCTGCATTCTTTGCTTACCTAACTGGTATGCCAGAAATCATGGCGCAACTAGGCTATGAAGCAAAAGATATTGGTTTGAGCTTTATCCCACAAACTATCGCGTTTATGGCTGGTGGTTACTTGGGTAAAGTCGGCGTTCGTAAATTTGGTGATGAAAAAGTTCTACGTCAATTGATTGGCCTATTTAGTGTCGCGGCAATAATGATATTCATTGCCTCACAATGGGAACTGTCTTCTATCTGGCCAATTCTAGCGCCTTTCTGTTTAATTGCGGTAGCCAATGGTGCGCTATACCCAATCGTAGTAAACCGCGCGTTGGCAAGTGCTAAGCAAAGCCCTGCAACAGCTGCAGGCCTGCAAAACAGCTTACAAATTACTGTGAGCAGTCTATCAAGCGCATTAGTTGCTGCAATGGCAAGCCAAGCTCAAATGGTAACGGGCGTTGCAATCATCATCTGTATGGGTGGTCTTTGGATGGGTTACATCTTATCTAACCGTGAATTGTCTCAGCACTTCACGACTCCAGACAATGCTCGTGTAGTGAGTGAAGACGAACTTTAATTGTTCAGATAATAAAAAAGAGCCGCGTAATGCGGCTCTTTTTGTTTATAAGCTTTTCAACCCCCACTTCTTGGCAGTCAGCTTGAAAAAGCCTTGGGTCTTTTTCAGCTCAACCCAATGGTTGATGTAATTAATCCATACTTGATCGTCTTGCGGCAACAGCATCGCAATTGGTGTCGGTTTACGCGGAGCGGCCACTGGTACTATCGCCAGTTGTTTAAACTTGTCCACCAACGTCGCTGCTTCCACATTGGACGTCACCGATACATCGGCCCTGCGAGCTAGTAATTCTTGGAAGTCGCGCGCTGGCGCTTCAATCACAATGTGTTGAGCCAGCGGGAAAAACTCTTTCACCATTTTTTCTTGCACCGTTCCTAGTGTCGCCGCGACTTTCACATCAGGCGTATTAAAATCTGCCCAATCAGAGAATTTGGCGAGATCTTTCTTTTGCACAACGGGTACAAAGGCAAGGTAGAAATACGGTTGACTGTATCCAGCGACTTTCGCGCGCGACATATTCAGGGACGCGCTGCCAGTAATATCGTATTTGTTGGCGGTAATGCCATTGACTAGCGTCTTCCAATCCGTGGCTACATACTCTACTTTTACACCGAGATCTTTAGCAAGCTCTGTCGTTACGTCGATATCAAAGCCACGATAACTGTTGGTTGCAGGGTCTTTCATCGTCATCGGATTCCAATCTCCCGTCGTTCCAACACGGAGAACACCACTGTCTAAAATGGATTGAAGACGGCTTTCAGCATGAGCAATTTGAGTTGCAGCAAGTAAACACATTCCTAGCGCTAGTAAAATCTTTTTCATTTTTATTCCCTTAAAAATAATGACCTTATGCGGTTTAATGATTAACTTTATTAAAGCTCTATTGATAACATAGCAGCAACAATGGAAGTTTTTTAGTTAATTCAGGGAGTAAATGTGACCTTTCGAACTCTATGGCTGATTTCGCTGCTGTTGCTCACAGGTTGCTCAGATTATCAATGGGGCTGGTATGTGCTCGATCCCTCCACGGAGCAAGGACTCACCAATCTGAAGTTTTTAATCGCCGGATTTAGTGACACCATCCAAGTATCACTCCTCAGTATGTTATTTGCCATGACCTTAGGTTTAATCATCGCCCTACCGGCTCTGTCGAACTCTCCCTACTTGAAGTGGATCAACCGCATTTATGTCGAGGTAGTCCGTTCAGTGCCTGTTTTAGTCTTACTACTTTGGGTGTATTACGGTATGCCAACACTGTTGGATGTCTCGCTTAATCATTTTTGGGCAGGAGTCATTGCACTGACCATTGCTGAGAGTGCGTTTATGGCGGAAGTGTTTCGCGGTGGGATACAAGCGATCAGTCGTGGCCAGCATGAAGCGGCTGAGTCTTTGGGCTTAAGCTATTGGCAAAAGATGCGCTTGGTAATTCTTCCTCAAGCGTTTCGGCAAATTCTCCCACCACTGGGCAATCAATTTGTGTATATCCTGAAGATGAGTTCTTTGGTTAGTGTGATTGGCTTGAGCGATCTGACTCGCCGTGCCAATGAGCTGGTGGTGAATGAGTACTTACCCCTAGAGATTTATACCTTCCTCGTTTTGGAGTACTTGTTGCTCATCCTATTTGTATCTCAAGCTGTTCGTTGGCTCGAAAAACGCATCGCCATTCCCAGTTACTAACGATGAAGCCTTTAGCTAGAAACAACAAAGCCGCTCTTGTTGAGCGGCTTTGACAATATATCTACAGAGTGAATATACTGCTTATTTCTGTTTTACAGGGCGCTGCCATCCATTAATTTTGCGCTCTTTGACGCGAGTAATCACTAACTCACCTTCTTCAACATCTTTTGTCAGCGTCGTGCCTGCACCGATGGTTGCGCCATCAGCGATAGTGACAGGCGCCACCAGTTGACTATCAGAACCAACAAAAACATCATTACCGATGATGGTTTTAAACTTGTTCGCACCATCGTAGTTACAAGTAATCGTACCGGCACCGATGTTCGTACGTTGACCGATTTCAGCATCACCAAGGTAAGTTAGATGGTTCGCTTTTGAGCCTTCTCCGATACGCGCATTTTTCACTTCTACGAAGTTACCCACATGGGAATCGTTACGCATCTCAGCACCAGGACGAAGGCGAGTAAATGGACCAACGGTACATTCTTCACCAACCGTTGCACCTTCAATCACACTGTAAGGGCGAACGATGGTGTTGTCGTCGATTTCGCAATCTTTCAGTACACAGCCAGCACCGATAACCACGTTATCACCGAGTGATACTTTACCTTCAATGATAACATTCACGTCAATTTCACAGTCCATACCGCACTGCAACTCACCACGCAAATCAAAGCGTGCTGGATCGCGTAGCATCACACCTTGCTCTAGTAGCTTCTGAGCTTGCATTGATTGGAAGGCACGCTCTAGACGAGCCAGTTGAGCACGGTCGTTGACCCCTTCCACCTCAATGGCATTGACTGGGTGTACAGCTTCAACGGCGCGACCTTCATCGTGTGCGGCTGCAATAACGTCAGTTAGGTAGTACTCGCCTTGCGCGTTGTTGTTGTTTAAGCCAGACAACCAACGCTTAAGATCCCCACCAGTCGCAACCATCACGCCCGTGTTGATCTCTTTAATTTGTTTTTGTTCTTCCGTTGCGTCTTTTTGCTCAACGATCGCAACAACAGGACCATTTTTACGAATAATACGACCATAACCTGTTGGGTTATCAAGCATCACTGTAAGCAGTGCAATACCACCAGTTGGTTGAGCATCCAACAAGTTCTCGATGGTTTCAGCTGAAATTAATGGCACATCACCATAAAGCACGAGGATTTTCTCATCGTCTTCGAAGCGAGGAGATGCTTGGTCAACTGCATGGCCAGTTCCCAACTGATCCGCTTGCAGCACCCAGTTTACTGGCTCTTCAGCAAGAGTGGTTTGCATTTGATCACCACCGTGACCAAATACTAAGTGAATATTTTGTGCACCAAGACCAGTACATGTATCAATCACATGTTTTGCCATTGGCTTCCCTGCCAAAGTGTGTAGCACTTTAGGCATGTTCGAATGCATACGGGTACCTTTACCCGCAGCAAGAATCACAGCACTGAATTTCATTGATAACCTATTGACGTTTTATGTTAATTGGCCGTTATTTTAAACAGCTCTTTTAAAATAGTTAATGGAGTAAGGTAAATTTCCAACTAAAATTAATCAAAAAGGCGACCATTTGGCCGCCTTTTGTCATGCAACGTTGCTAATTGAGCTTAGCGACGCTTTTTTGTCAGCTCGATAACTCGTAGCTGAGCAATGGCTTTAGCCAGTTCACTGGCCGCTTGTGCGAAGTCCATGTCACCATGCTGATTCTGGATTTGCTCCTCAGCGCGGCGCTTGGCTTCTTCTGCCTTCGCTGCGTCTAGCTCTTCACCACGGATAGCGGTATCAGCCAGTACAGTCGCTGTACCAGGCTGAATCTCTACCATACCACCAGAAACATAAATGATTTCTTCGTGGCCGTGCTGTTTCACAATACGCACCATACCAGGCTTGATAGCGGTCAGCAGCGGTGTGTGACCATGGAAAATACCAAGTTCACCTTCGCTACCGGTCACCTGAAACGTTTCAACACGACCAGAGAAGATTTTCTTCTCAGCGCTTACTACGTCTAGGTGAAAGGTTATTGCTGCCATATCGCCTCCTAGTTAGCCTTATAGCTTCTTCGCATTCTCAATAGCATCGTCGATGCTACCGCAGTACATGAATGCCTGCTCAGGAATGTCGTCGTATTCACCAGCTAGTAGACCTTTAAAGCCACGTAGAGTCTCTTTTAGAGGTACGTAAATACCAGGGTCACCTGTAAATACTTCTGCTACGTGGTAAGGCTGAGTTAGGAAACGCTCAATCTTACGTGCACGAGATACAACTTGCTTATCTTCTTCAGATAGCTCGTCCATACCTAGGATAGCAATGATGTCTTTCAGCTCTTTGTAGCGCTGAAGTGTCTGCTGAACGCCACGAGCAACTTCGTAGTGATCTTGACCAACTACTAGTGGATCAAGCATACGAGATGTTGAATCTAGTGGGTCGATCGCAGGGTATAGACCCATTGCAGCGATGTTACGGTTAAGTACAACCGTTGCATCCAAGTGCGCGAACGTTGTCGCTGGAGACGGGTCAGTCAAGTCATCCGCAGGTACGTATACCGCCTGTACAGACGTGATAGAACCTGATTTCGTTGACGTGATACGCTCCTGAAGTACACCCATCTCTTCTGCAAGAGTTGGCTGGTAACCTACCGCAGAAGGCATACGACCTAGCAGTGCCGATACCTCTGTACCTGCAAGTGTGTAACGGTAGATGTTATCAATGAACAGTAGTACGTCACGACCTTCGTCACGGAAACGTTCTGCCATTGTTAGACCAGTCAGTGCAACACGTAGACGGTTACCTGGTGGCTCGTTCATCTGACCGTAAACCATTGCTACTTTAGATTCTTCAGGCTTCTCAACGTTTACAACGCCCGCTTCCTGCATCTCGTAGTAGAAATCGTTACCTTCACGAGTACGCTCACCAACACCCGCAAATACGGATAGACCTGAGTGCTGTAGTGCGATGTTGTTGATAAGTTCCATCATGTTAACGGTCTTACCTACACCAGCACCACCGAATAGACCGATTTTACCACCCTTAGCGAATGGACAAATTAGGTCGATTACTTTAACGCCCGTTTCTAGAAGTGCGATCTCGTTTGATTGTTCTTCGTAGCTTGGTGCGCTGCGGTGGATAGAGTAAACCTCTTCCGCGCCCACTTCACCACGCTCATCAATCGCGTCACCTAGGACGTTCATGATACGACCTAGAGTTTTAGTACCGACTGGTACTGAAATTGGAGCGCCAGTGTTAACCACTTCAACTCCACGACGTAAACCATCAGAGCTACCCATTACGATACAACGAACTACGCCACCGCCTAGCTGTTGTTGAACTTCAAGAACTAGACGCTCTTTTGAGTCCGTTACGTTTAGAGCGTCATATACACTAGGTACATTGCTCTGTGGGAACTCTACGTCGACTACCGCACCGATGATCTGTACGATCTTACCTGTAGCCATCGTTAATCCTCTAAACTATTTCGTTTTACCTAAGCTTAAACCGCAGCTGCACCACCAACGATTTCCGATAGTTCTTGTGTGATCGCAGCCTGACGGGCTTTGTTGTACACAAGTTCCAAATCGTCAATCAAGTTGGTTGCGTTATCCGTTGCAGCCTTCATCGCAATCATTCGAGCCGCTTGTTCACAAGCAAGGTTCTCAACCACACCTTGGTATACCTGAGACTCTACGTAACGCACTAGTAGCGTATCCAGTAGAGGTTTTGGCTCAGGCTCATAGATGTAGTCCCATGAGTGCTCACGCTGCATCTCTTCGCTGTCCGATTTAGGCAAAGGTAGCAATTGATCGATCGTTGGTTGCTGAACCATAGTATTTACAAACTTGTTGAATACTACGTATAGACGGTCCAGTTCACCTTCATCGTATTTCTTCAGCATTACGCCAACAGAACCGATTAGGTCTTCTAAGCTTGGGTTATCACCCAGGCCAGAAACCTGTGCCGCAACTTTTGCGCCACCATGTTTAAAGAAAGCTGTTGCTTTTGAGCCAACAACGGCAAGCTCAATCTCAGCACCTTTCTCTCTCCATGCTTGCATGTCTGTAACGGCTTTTTTGAACACGTTAATGTTCAAACCACCACACAGACCACGGTCTGTCGAAACGATGATGTAACCAACACGTTTAGCTTCACGCTCTTCTAGGTACGGATGACGGTACTCTAGGTTTGCGTTAGCCACATGACCGATCACTTTACGCATTGTTTCAGCGTATGGACGAGAAGCTTCCATTGCATCTTGAGAACGACGCATTTTTGAAGCTGCTACCATTTCCATCGCTTTCGTAATTTTCTGCGTGCTTTTAACACTACCGATTTTATTACGTATCTCTTTTGCGCCGGCCATCGTTACTCTCCGTTAGTTGGTGGCAGAAACTGCCACCGACCTAATTACCAAGTTTGGGTTGCTTTGAAGTCGTCAGTCAGTTTCTTCAACTGAGCTTCGATTTCATCGTTGTAAGCGCCAGACTTGTCGATCTCAGCTGCTAGTTCAGCGTATTGACCGCGAGCGTACGATAGTAGAGCCGCCTCGAAATCTAGAACTTTGTTAAGTTCTACATCATCAAGGTAACCGCGCTCTGCCGCGAAGATAGTTAGAGCTTGGTCAAATACAGACATTGGAGCGTACTGCTTCTGCTTCATTAGTTCTGTTACTTTTTGACCATGGTCTAGCTGTTTCTTCGTTGCTTCATCAAGGTCAGAAGAGAACTGAGCAAATGCTGCTAGTTCGCGGTATGCAGCTAGTGCTGTACGGATACCACCTGATAGTTTCTTGATGATTTTCGTCTGAGCTGAACCACCTACACGAGATACTGAGATACCTGGGTCAACCGCTGGACGAACACCGGCGTTGAATAGCTCAGTTTGTAGGAAGATCTGACCATCGGTAATCGAGATTACGTTAGTCGGTACGAATGCTGAAACGTCACCTGCTTGAGTTTCGATGATAGGAAGAGCAGTCAATGAACCAGTCTTACCTTTCACTTCACCGTTAGTGAAACGCTCTACGTACTCTTCGTTTACACGAGCTGCACGCTCTAGTAGACGCGAGTGTAAGTAGAATACGTCACCTGGGAATGCCTCACGGCCTGGTGGACGTTTAAGTAGTAGAGAGATCTGACGGTAAGCTACCGCTTGCTTAGATAGGTCATCGTAAACAATCAGTGCGTCTTCACCGCGATCGCGGAAGTATTCACCCATCGCACAACCTGCGTATGGCGCTAGGTATTGCAGCGCTGCAGATTCAGAAGCTGATGCAACTACAACGATCGTGTTTTGTAGTGCGCCGTGCTCTTCTAGTTTGCGAACTACGTTAGCGATAGTCGATGCTTTCTGACCAATTGCTACGTAGATAGAGAAAATACCAGAGTCTTTCTGGTTGATGATCGCGTCGATCGCCAGTGCTGTTTTACCAATCTGACGGTCACCGATGATAAGCTCACGCTGACCACGACCGATAGGGATCATTGAGTCAACTGACTTATAACCAGTTTGCACAGGTTGGTCTACCGATTTACGGTCGATTACACCTGGTGCGATCACTTCTACAGGCGAAGTCATTTTCGCTTCGATTGGACCTTTACCATCGATAGGCTCACCCAGCGTGTTTACTACGCGGCCTAGTAGTTCTGGACCAACTGGCACTTCAAGAATGCGGCCAGTACCTGTAACTTTCATGCCTTCCTTAAGGTCAGCATATGGGCCCATTACAACCGCACCAACCGAGTCACGCTCAAGGTTAAGTGCCAGTGCATAACGGCCACCCGGTAATTCAATCATTTCACCTTGCATCACGTCCGCTAGGCCGTGGATGCGGATGATACCATCGCTTACCGATACGATAGTACCCTCGTTGCGAGCTTCACTAACAACTTCGAAAGATTCGATACGTTGTTTGATTAGATCGCTAATTTCCGTGGAATTAAGTTGCATGCTCCAATCCCCATTAAGACTGCAATGCATCGCTCAGGCGGTTCAAACGACCACGCGCTGAGTCATCGATGACTAGGTCTCCGGCTCGAATAATAACCCCACCAAGTAGGGTCTCATCTACACTGCAATTCAGCTTCACTTTGCGTTCAAGACGCTTTTCAAGTTTGCTGCCAATGTTTGCAAGTTGCTCATCAGAAAGTTCTGTTGCTGAAATGACTTCAACATCGATTTCTTTCTCATGCTCTTTCTTCAGAGTGTAAAACTCTGTGCAAACATCAGGAAGGGCCGCTAAACGACCATTCTCAGCCATCACCTTCAAAAGGTTTTGACCGTGCGTATCAACTTGTTCGCCGCAAACTGCAACAAAAATCTCTGCCATTTTATCAGCAGAAACCGAACCGGTTAGAAGTTCGTTCATTTGTTCGTTTTTGGCCACTTCAGCAGCAAAAGATAACATTTGGCCCCATTGGTCCAACTGGTCTTTCTCTAAAGCAAAGTCGAAGGCTGCTTTAGCATAGGGGCGTGCGATAGTAGTCAAATCAGACATATGCGCCCCCAGACTTAAAGTTTTGCAGTAATGTTGTCGAGAATATCTTTTTGCGCATCTTTATCGATAGAACGCTCAAGGATTTTCTCAGCACCAGCTACAGCCAGAGTAGCAACTTGTTTGCGCAGGTCATCGCGCGCACGATTGCGTTCAGCTTCAAGTTCTGCTTCTGCTTGCGCTAGGATTTTCTGGCGTTCTGCCTGAGCTTCCTCGCGAGCTTCATCAAGAATTTGAGACTTGCGCTTGTTCGCTTGTTCGATGATCTCAGTTGCTGTGCGCTTCGCTTCTTTCAATTGATCAGAAGCGTTGGCTTGTGCTAGATCCAAGTCTTTCGCAGCACGTTCTGCTGCTTGAAGGCCATCAGCAATTTTCTTCTGACGCTCTTCGATCGCTTTCATCAATGGTGGCCATACATACTTCATGCAGAACCACACAAATAGTGCAAACGAGATTGCTTGACCTAGCAGAGTTGCGTTTATGTTCACAACAGCTACCCCTCTATTTGGACTTAGTGTTAATCAGTGACAAGCGCTAATCGCTCGTCCCGAGTTAAAGGTGATTAACCTAGTTGACCAACGAATGGGTTTGCGAAAGTGAATAGTAGCGCGATTACGATACCGATCATTGGAACCGCATCAAGTAGACCCGCGATGATGAACATCTTAACTTGTAGCATAGGAGCCATTTCTGGTTGACGTGCAGCACCTTCTAGGAATTTACCACCTAGCAGTGCGAAACCAATCGCTGTACCAAGAGAAGCAAGACCGACGATAATACCTACGGCGATTGCAGAAAAGCTCAGTAAAGTTTCCATTACTATCTCCAATTTATAGTTGTTGGCTTAGTGCCCAAATAAAAAGCTTTAAAAAAATTAATGATCAGGATCTTCGTGTGCCATTGACAGGTAAACAATTGTCAACATCATGAATACGAAGGCTTGAATCGTAATAACCAAGATATGGAAGATTGCCCACGGTAGTGAACCCATCCATTGTAAGTACCATGGTAGCATTGCCGCACAAAGAATGAATACAACCTCACCCGCGAACATGTTACCGAATAGACGCATACCAAGTGATAGAGGTTTCGCCAATAGCGATACCACTTCAATCAGTAGGTTAAACGGAATCATAAGTGGGTGATTGAATGGATGTAGTGCAAGTTCTTTTGCGAATCCACCTAGACCTTTCACTTTGATGCTGTAGTAAATCATCAATGCAAAAACGCCTAGAGCCATAGCCATGGTGATATTCACATCAGCAGACGGTACAACCTTAAGGTAAGGGATACCTAGCCAATGTTCTGCTGGGTACGGTAAGAAGTCGATAGGAACTAAGTCCATCACGTTCATCAAAAATACCCAACAAAAGATAGTCAGTGCTAAAGGCGCGATCAGTGGGTTGCGTCCATGGAACGTGTCTTTGACGTTATCGGCGACAAATTCAACGATCATTTCTACAGCACACTGAAGCTTACCCGGTACACCCGCTGTTGTTCTCTTCGCTACTTTGTAAAAAATTCCGAGGAAGATTAAACCAGTAAACCAAGAAAAAAACAGGCTATCGATATGTACGTTCCAGAAACTTGTCTCCGACCCTACTAAACCCAACTTATACAGCGATAGGTTAGAAAGGTGGTGGGCAATGTAACCGGACGATGTTAGCGCTTCACCTGGCGCAGCCATAACTCATCCTATTTTTTGTTGTTAATGAATAGCACTGGTGCACAGATATTAATACCTAGTACCAGCAAATAGGTTAGTTTGAGGGGAACAAGTTCCACCTGCATATACATGTAGGCAACATAGAACAGTGCAACCGTGATGAGAATTTTCAGTACTTCACCCGTATAGAAGGAAGCCGCGATGCGCTTGGCAGCGCGAGCCCCACTAAACATGAAAGCACACAGCGCGAATACTGCATTGGCAACAACAAAAATGCCTCCGCCAATCAGCGCTGAAAATCCCCAGTCAGGATTTATGGCTACCGCCATTCCTGCTGCCACAAAAATAACCGCGCCAGACTGGATCATTAACAATTGCCTTGCGAGCTCTCGTCCTGGTCTAGCTAACGCAGCTACCATGTATTCGTACCTCTAGTAATATCCACTTCGCACTAAACTCTCTGTGCTGGGAAATTGGCGAAAATTATACGTTCAGTTCAACGTAAAGCAATTCGATTGCATCAAAAACTTACAGTTTTGTTTACAAAACGACAACTTTCGCACAAAATTCGATTAATTAGATTAATTGACCTAAATCAATTATCTCATCTAGGCCTCAAGCTTGGCAATTAGTTGGTCCAATTTGTGAGGCTCATCAATACTTATCGTCAATTTCGCTTTTCCGTTTGCAGAACGGGTCAGAGAAACTTTTGCATCAAGCAGCTGACTCAATTTATGCGACATTTGCTCAGCTTCGGTATCTTCTTGTTGCCCTTTTTGCTCATTTTGTGGGGCTAAGCACTTTTTTACTAACTGTTCGGTTTGGCGAACAGTCATTTGCTTTTTCGCGACTTGTTGAGCAACCTCAACCTGCTGTTCACCCTGCAAGGCCAATAGCGCTCGCGCATGACCCATTTCTAGCAATTTATCCGCAACCAAGCTTTTCACATCGGACTCAAGCTGATTTAAACGTAACAAGTTACTGACCGTCGTTCTCGACTTACCAATCACTTCTGCGACTTGTTGATGCGTAAGCGTAAATTCGTCTTGTAAGCGCTCAAGCGCTTGCGCTTCTTCAATCACATTCAAGTCTTCACGTTGAATGTTCTCAATCAACGCCATGGCAATCGCCGCGCGATCTTCGACCTTCTTCACCAAACACGGCACGCGTTTTAAACCAGCCTGCCTTGCCGCACGCCAGCGGCGCTCACCAGCAATGATCTCAAACTGGCCGCTTTCAACCTGGCGAACCACGATTGGCTGAATAATGCCTTGTGACTGAATCGAAGCCGCTAATTCTTCTAGCGCTTCAGGCGCCATATCTTTACGCGGTTGGTATACGCCCGGTTGCAATTGACCAATCGCTAAGTCGGTTAACTCACCGTCTGCCGATAATTCTTGGCTATGCGATGCAATATGCTGTTTTTCACGAGCAAACGAACTGGTCGACAATAATGCATCCAGTCCTTTTCCGAGACCACGCTTAGACATGGGATTGAATTCCTTAGGTTAGAGTTAAACTGGGATTTCTTCGCGGCGGAGCATTTCGCCCGCTAGAGCAAGATACGCTTTGGCCCCTGCAGAGTACTTATCGTAGTACATCGCTGGTTTACCGTGACTTGGCGCTTCGGCCAAACGCACATTACGCGGAATGACGGTACGGTAAACTTTATTGCCAAAGTGTTTTTTAAGTTGATCGGACACTTCATTCGATAGGCGGTTGCGCGGGTCGTACATAGTACGCAGTAAACCTTCGATTTTGAGGTTTTCATTAACCACAGCCGCTAACTTGCTGATTGTGTCCATAAGAGCAGTTAAACCTTCTAACGCAAAGTATTCACATTGCATCGGCACCAGCACAGAATCAGCTGCCGCCATCGCATTGATTGTAAGAAGGTTTAGAGAAGGAGGACAATCAATAAAGATGAAATCATAGTTATCGCGAACTGACGACAATGCATTTTTTAAACGCACTTCGCGAGCGAACACTTCCATCAATTTGATCTCTGCCGCGGTTACGTCTCCGTTCGCCGCGATCAAATCATACTTCCCTGTGGTTTGGGTACAAACGACTTGATCGAACGGTGTATCTTCGACCAAAAGATCGTATGCGGTGGCATCGACCATATATTTATCCACGCCACTGGCCATCGTAGCATTGCCTTGCGGGTCGAGATCGATCACCAAAACCTTGCGCTTTGTTGCCGCCATCGAAGCCGCTAAGTTAATGCACGTTGTTGTTTTGCCGACCCCACCTTTCTGGTTGGCGATTGCTACAATTTTACCCACGATTACCTCGCTAATTTTCCTTGCGCGATAAGATTACTAGATGACGATCACCTTCCAACTCAGGAACAGCTAAAGATATGATCTCTGTCACACTGCACCATTCAGGAAGCTGATCCATTTCATCTTTAGGGTGCTGTCCTTTCAGCGCTAGAAACACCCCATGCTCTTGTTTCGGCAAATGGTGGCACCATTCCACCATGTCTGTCATTGAAGCAAAAGCTCGACTCAAAACGCCATCAAATTTTTCTTCAGGTTGGAATTCTTCGACGCGACTTTGAATTGGTGTCACGTTTTTCAGCCCTAATGTGTGCACGACCTGCTTGATAAAACGGATGCGTTTGCCAAGACTGTCGAGCAAGAAGAAGGTCTTCTCAGGGTTCATGATTGCCAAAGGTATGCCCGGTAAACCCGGACCAGTACCAACATCAATGAAGCGCTCACCGGGCAGGTGTGTGCTCACCACGATGCTATCAAGAATATGTTTCACTAACATATCAAGCGGATCGCGCACCGACGTTAAGTTGTACGCTTTGTTCCATTTGTCGAGCAGTTCGACGTAACCGACCAATTGCTCTCTTTGTTGCTCTGACACTTCTAAATCGGTTTTCGCGATCAGTGAATCCAGTTTTGTTCGCAATGCGCTCATTATTCTTCCTCACCTTTCTTCAGCAAACCATGCTTTTTCAAGTGAACAAGTAGAATAGAAATTGCAGCAGGCGTAATACCAGAAATGCGCGATGCAATACCGATGCTCTCTGGTTTGGCTTCACTCAGTTTAGCAACGACTTCGTTTGATAAACCTTTTACATCGCGGTAATCCAAATCAGCAGGTAACTTGGTATTTTCGTGACGTAGTGATTTTTCGATCTCTTCCTGCTGACGCTTGATGTAACCATCGTATTTTACTTGAATTTCAACTTGCTCAGCCGCTTGCTGATCTTCAAGTGCAGGAGCAAACGCTTCAAGTTGCGTCAGTTGCGAATAAGTGATCTCTGGACGACGCAGAAGATCCTCACCACTCGCTTCACGTGCCATTGGGGTTTTCAGCAGCTTGTTCAGCTCATCAACGCCTTCTGATTTCGGATTCATCCACGTTGATTTCAAACGCTGACGTTCCGTTTCCATGTTATTGATTTTCTCGTTAAAGCGAGCCCAACGAACATCGTCAATCAAGCCTAACTCGCGTGCTTTTTCCGTTAAACGTAAATCGGCGTTATCTTCACGTAGCAACAAGCGGTATTCCGCACGAGAAGTGAACATGCGGTACGGTTCTTTCGTACCCATGGTCGATAAATCATCAATCAATACGCCCATGTAAGCTTGGTCACGACGTGGGCTCCAGCCTTCTTTGTCTTGGCTGTACAAGCTTGCGTTTAGACCGGCCATCAAGCCTTGCGCTGCGGCTTCTTCGTAGCCAGTCGTACCATTAATCTGACCAGCAAAGAACAGACCATGAATAAACTTGGTTTCGTACGTTTGCTTCAAATCACGTGGATCGAAGAAATCGTATTCAATCGCATAACCAGGACGAACGATATGCGCATTTTCAAAGCCTTTCATTGAGCGAACGATTTGTACTTGCACATCAAATGGCAAGCTAGTCGAGATACCGTTAGGGTATAGCTCGTGCGTCGTTAAACCTTCTGGCTCAATGAAGATTTGGTGGCTATTTTTATCCGCAAAACGCATCACTTTGTCTTCAATCGACGGGCAGTAACGCGGACCAATACCTTCAATCACACCCGCGTACATCGGACTGCGATCCAAGTTGCTACGGATCACGTCGTGCGTTTGCTCATTGGTGTGCGTAATAAAACATGGGATCTGACGCGGGTGTTGTTCGCGTTTACCCATGAATGAAAATACAGGGGTAGGGTTATCACCGTGCTGAGCTTCAAGCATTGAAAAATCAACAGTGCGAGCATCAATGCGCGGTGGGGTACCCGTTTTTAAACGATCCACACGGAATGGCAGTTCACGTAATCGATCCGCTAATGCGATCGACGGTGGATCCCCTGCACGTCCGCCTGAAGAGCTCTCCATGCCAATGTGGATCTTACCACCAAGGAACGTACCTACCGTTAGTACGACGGCTTTCGCATGGAAGCGAAGTCCCATTTGAGTCACCACGCCAACCGCGCGGTCTTGCTCAACAATCAGATCATCCACTGACTGCTGGAACAGCGTTAAGTTAGGTGCATTTTCTAATGCGTTACGGACGTACGCTTTGTACAGAGCACGATCCGCTTGAGCTCGAGTCGCTCGAACTGCAGGACCTTTGGAGGCATTTAGTGTACGGAATTGAATACCTGCATGGTCGATGGCTTCAGCCATCAAACCGCCCATAGCATCCACTTCTTTTACTAAGTGACCTTTACCAATACCACCAATCGCCGGGTTACAAGACATCTGGCCTAATGTATCGATGTTATGGGTAAGGAGAAGCGTTTTTTGTCCTGTGCGTGCAGATGCGAGCGCGGCTTCCGTTCCTGCGTGTCCGCCACCGACAACAATGACGTCAAAGTTTTCGTGATAAAGCATGAACTGACCTCAGGTATTCAAAGGGATTTAATGGACAGATAAAGGAGCAGTATTTTACCTGCTTTATGCCACAGAGAAAAACGTTTTCTCGTTTTATCCGTTTTAAGCTTCAAGATAAATATATATAAGATCTATATATATGATCTTTTATTAGATCTACTATTAGGATCGACCATTTCTGTGGATAACCTAAAAATGATCAACAAGATCATGGATCTTCTTTGGATCATATCTTGTGATCATGATTGGATCAGATCGAGGATTACCTGGGATCAAAAGTGGTAGTTATACACAGGGGGTGAAATTGATCAAAGTTGTTATTGGGATAACTAAAGGAAAACCACTGGATCTTATCGTAGTTATCCACAACTCGTTTGGTTGGTTTTTGAGCAGTTAAACAAAATAATTTGACGGGAGTTATTCACATTGGGGAAAACAGAGCCGAATTTCGACTCTGTTGAAGGGAAAGCGGGGAGCTTAAAAGCGTTCGATATTCTCTTTTAACCATGCCTCAGCGGCGTCTTCGGGTACTGCATGGCTCAGTACATCAATCTTAAGACAATCAGCGAGCGGTGTGGCACCAATGTCCTCTAGTAAATCATAAGCGTGTTGACCAGCGGCGCAGAACGTATCATAGCTTGAATCACCAATCGCAATCACTGCGAACTTTACGTCGGTCATTTTCGGCGGGGTATTTTGTAATGCCGCGATAAAAGGTTGAATATTATCAGGGTACTCACCAGCCCCATGGGTTGAGGTGATCACCAACCACGTTCCTTGATTTTCGATCTCATCGAGGGACGGCTGGTTGTGGATCGTTGTTTCAAATCCATTCTCGTTGAGTAGATCACTCAGGTGATCCCCTACGTATTCTGCGCCACCTAGCGTGCTGCCTGTAATAATGTGGATCATACTTCTTCCTTATTGAATGCGACGGCTAAAGCTCATGGATGGCTTGCCGTACAAAAAGAAACGCGGTGTGAGTTAAGCTCAGCACCGCGCGTTCGATTATTTACTTCCCGATACAGAATGAAGAGAAGATTCGGCCCAGTAAGTCGTCAGAACTGAACTCGCCGGTAATCTCGTTGAGATGCTGCTGGGTGATGCGCAGCTCTTCTGCCAGTATCTCACCAGCCATATAGCCTTCAAGCTGTTCCTGGCCTATTTGAAGGTGCTGTGCGGCGCGTTCCAACGCATCGAGGTGACGGCGGCGAGCCATAAAGCCACCCTCACTGTTGCCTGAGAAGCCCATGCATTCTTTTAGGTGTTCACGCAGAGCTTCAACCCCTGCACCAGTTTTCGCTGACAAGCGGATGAGGGTAGGGTTATTGACGTGGCAGATCCCCATTTCTTCACCCGTTTGATCCGCTTTGTTTCGGATCACGGTTATGCCGATATTGTCGGGTAGGCGATCCACAAAGTCTGGCCAGATATCTTTCGGATCGGTGGCATCGGTTGTCGTGCCATCCACCATGAACAAGACGCGGTCTGCTTGAGCTATTTCATCCCACGCGCGCTCGATACCGATTTTCTCGACTTCGTCGGAGGCATCACGCAAACCTGCTGTATCAATGATGTGCAGTGGCATACCATCAATGTGGATATGCTCGCGCAGGACGTCACGCGTGGTACCTGCGATGTCGGTTACGATTGCAGACTCTTTGCCTGATAGCGCGTTCAGTAGGCTTGATTTGCCCGCATTTGGACGACCCGCAATCACGACTTTCATCCCTTCACGCATGATCGCGCCTTGGTTGGCTTCTTTACGCACCGCATCTAGGTTGTCGATGATGGCTTGTAGGTCACCAGCCACTTTGCCGTCGGCCAGAAAGTCGATCTCTTCTTCTGGGAAGTCGATGGCTGCCTCAACATAGATACGCAAATGAATCAGCGACTCAACTAAGGTATTAATGCGCCCTGAAAAGGCTCCCTGTAAGGATTGCAGCGCCGATTTTGCTGCTTCTTCAGAACTTGCATCAATAAGGTCTGCAATTGCTTCTGCTTGAGCGAGGTCGAGTTTATCGTTCAGGAACGCGCGTTCAGAGAACTCACCAGGGCGAGCTGCTCGAATACCATCAATACCTAGAATGCGTTTTATCAGCATATCCATCACGACGGGGCCGCCATGGCCTTGCAGCTCAAGTACGTCTTCACCTGTAAATGAGTGCGGGTTAGGGAAGTACAGAGCGATGCCCTGATCAAGCACAGTGCCACCTTCTGACTTAAACGGCAGGTACTCTGCATAGCGGGGCTTTAGTGTCTTACCCGTGACTTCTAACGCCACTTGGTTGGCTTTAGGGCCTGATACTCGAATAATACCGACACCGCCACGACCAGGCGCGGTCGCTTGAGCGACAATCGTATCTGTAGTCATAATTTTGCCTTTTGAGCTGGGCTCAAATTGAGCCATAACTTTAGTTAGCTGAATTGTAATCAGCCAAAAACAAAAAGGCGACCTTTTGGCCGCCTTTCTCAATCATTTCCTAAAAGGTTACTTGCTGTGTAAGCCTTTTTTCTCTAACCCTTTGTAGATCAGAGTTTGCTGGATAAGCGTTACGATGTTCGACACCAACCAGTACAGAACGAGACCTGATGGGAAGAACAAGAAGAAGAAGGTAAACATAACCGGCATAAAGGTCATGATCTTCTGCTGCATTGGATCCGTTACCGTTGTCGGGCTCATCTTCTGGATTAGGAACATAGACGCACCCATCAATAGCGGCAGGATGTAGTAAGGGTCCTGCGCTGACAAGTCGTGAATCCAACCAAAGAATGGTGAGTGACGAAGCTCTACCGATTCCATTAGCGCCCAGTATAGCGCGATGAAGATAGGCATCTGTAGGATAAGAGGTAAACAGCCACCTAGTGGGTTTACTTTCTCTTTCTTGTACAGTTCCATCATTTCTTGGCTCATACGCTGACGGTCATCACCGATGCGCTCACGCATAGCTTGCAGCTTAGGCTGAAGCATACGCATTTTCGCCATAGACGTGTATTGCGCTTTTGTTAGTGGGTACATTGCACCACGAACGATGAAGGTCAGACAGATGATTGCCACACCCCAGTTACCAACAAAGCTCTGGATGAATGAAAGCAACATATGAAGAGGCTTCGCAATGAACCATAACCAGCCGTAGTCCACTACTAGGTCTAGGTTAGGCGCCACTTCTGCCATTTCATCTTGCAGTTTTGGACCAACCCAAAGTGTTGCTTCAAACTTAGCCTGATCGCCTGTTGCGATAGTTTTGTTCGGCATACGAACGCCGATATCGCCTAGATTGCCAATTACACGAGTGTATAGGTTAGTACCTGGTTCGTTACGTGGGATCCAAGCTGCGGCAAAGTAGTGCTGAATCATTGCTGCCCAACCTTGGCCATCGGCTAGGTTAAGAGACAGGTTGCGATCCTGCATATCATCAAAGCTGTACTTCTTGTAACGCGTATCTTCTGTTGAGTATGCGCCACCACGGTAAGTAGGCATTGTGATGCTACCACCATCGTCCATTAAGTTTTGACGTAGGTGAGCGTACATACCAAATGTTGCGTTATTGCCTGAGTTGTTTACTACATCGTATTCAACGTTAAGCGCGTAGCTGCCGCGTTTAAAGATGTAAGTTTTGGTGTATTCGATGCCGTTTGCAGTGAATGTCATCGGAACGCGAAGTTCATCTTGACCGTCAGCCATTGTGAAGCTGTCTGCACTTACGTTGTAGTGAGGGCGGTTTGTGCTGCTCAAGTCGATACCTTGAGGACCCACTAGACCGCTTTGAGCGATAAATTGGTGACCTTGAGCGTCTTTAAGCAGAACAAAGGAATCTGATGAATCTAACTCAGCAGAGTATTCGTTAAGGTTGGCATGTACCACATCGCCACCAACGGTGTCGATCGACAGAGTTAAAACATCAGTCGTTACTGTGATAGTTTTTGCAGAAGCTTGCTGTTGGCCAGGAACTGGGTCAAGTTCATCAGCAAAAGATGGTGCAGGTAGAGTGCTGCTTGATTGAGCCTGTTCAACTGCTTGAGGTTCTGGATTCTTTGCTACTTGCCATTGTTGAAACAGCAAAAAAGAAACCAGGGCCAAACCGATGAGCAGGATATTACGTTGAGAATCCATCGTTAGTTATCTCTGTCTTGTTTTTGGACTGGTGGAACGGGGTCATACCCCCCTTCATTCAAAGGGTGGCATTTTAATAGACGTTTGCCTGATAACCAACATCCTTTTACAAAACCGTGAGCTCTCAAAGCTTCTAGCGCGTAAGTGGAACAGGTTGGTGTGAACCGGCAACGAGGACCAATCAAAGGGCTGATAAACCAGCGATACAGATAAACGAGCCCAATGGCTATCCACGTGAAGGGCGAGACAGGCGTTGCCATAGCTTATCAAACAACTTAAAAATTTCCTCATTGCTTAAATCTTGCGCGCTTTTCTTCGCAATCACAACAAAATCTTTGTTTGGAAGCTGATGTTGATTGTTACGAAAGCTTTCACGAGCCAAACGCTTAAATCGGTTACGACCGACAGCCGTTTTGATTTGCTTTTTGGGAACCGCTAAACCTAATCGTGGATGAGAAAGTTTGTTATTGCGAGCAATGATGGTGAAATGAGGCGAGCCAGCTCGATGAGCTTGCTGGAAGACGTTTTGATAATGCTCGGGAGTTAACAAACGTAACTCCCGATTAAACGCGTACGTGTTCAAAATAAACTAGCGATTATTTTGATAGGCGCGCACGGCCTTTTGCACGACGTGCGTTGATAACTTTACGACCGTTCTTAGTTGCCATGCGAGCACGGAAGCCGTGAGTACGCTTGCGCTTTAGAACTGTAGGTTGAAAAGTGCGTTTCATGATAATTACCTTTACTGATCAGTAGTTTTAGGTTCTTGTTAAACCCGGCGTGGGTATTTGCTTTCTTATATAAAGAAGCTCTTTATATAGAGAAGGACAACCGACGCCTCTCAACAAAGAGGCGGAATTGTAATCACACTCACATAATGTGTCAATGACTCAATGAGTACGAAATTCCGGCCGGGCGATTATACGTAGTGTGAGTAAAATCTCAAGGATCAATCGATCCTGATGCTTGATCGTTACTCCATTCCTACTTGGTTAAGGAATTTTTTCAAACGAGGATCTTGTGGATTATCGAAGATATCCTGTGGAGAACCTTGCTCAACGATATTGCCTTCTGCCATGAAGATCACTCTATCAGCGACTTCTTTCGCGAATTGCATCTCGTGCGTCACCACCAGCATGGTTTGATGCTGATTAGCTAACTTCTTCATTAATGAGAGAACTTCTCCAACCCATTCCGGATCCAACGCCGAAGTTGGTTCGTCAAATAACAGCAGTTCTGGTTGCAGCGCCATCGCTCGGCCGATACCCACACGTTGTTGCTGGCCGCCAGACAATGCCGCTGGATAACTATCGCCTTTATCCCCAAGGCCTATGTCATCCAGAATTTGTTGCGCTCGTTTGAGAGCATCGGCTTTTTTCCATCCTCGAACGGTCACTAGACCTTCGGCAATATTCTGGCGCGCATTCATATGGGCAAACAGGGCATAGTTTTGGAACACAAAGCCAGTTCGACGACGCAGCGCTAATACTTCGGCTTTTGTGTGTTTTTGAGTATCAACAGAGACGTCATCTATCGTGATACGACCTTCATCTGCCTGTTCTAGAAAGTTCACCGTACGCAGCAAGGTTGATTTACCCGTGCCACTTGAACCGATAATCACAATGATCTCACCTTGCTGAATATCGAGATCAATGCCTTTCAGCACTTCAGTCTCACCAAAACGTTTGTGAATATTTTCTAATTTGATCATCGTACGTACGCCTTATTCAGTTTTGCTTCTGCCCAGATTTGTACGCGAGTCAGAACCACCACCACACCCCAGTAAATAAGAGCAACCGCAAGGAAAGCCTCAAAGAAACGGAAGCTTGATGAGGCTTCCATCTGTGCTTTCGCCATGATTTCAGCCACACCAAGCGTAAAGGCGAGAGACGTTGACTTGATCATATCGATGAAATAGTTCATCAGTGAAGGCAGCGCCACACGCGTTGCTTGAGGCAAAATGACGCGGCGCATCGCCTGGGATGTCGTCATACCCACCGATAAGCTGGCTTCCATCTGGCTGCGATCAATACCAATAATGGCGGCACGAATGCTTTCCGCCATATAAGCGGCAAAGTGCAGCGTTAAACCGATCACCGCTGCTGAGAAGGCGTCGATACCCACCATCAATGGGAAAATTTGTGGTAAGCCGTAATAAAGCAGGAAAAGCTGAACTAAGAGAGGGGTGCCACGGAAGAAGCTGATGTACAGTTGGCTTAATTGATCCAGAACTGGCAGTTTAAATACGCGAATATTGGCTAAAATGACGGATAAAATCAGTGAAAACACCAATCCCCACGTCGCCATTTCCATGGTAGTGCCAAGATATTTCAGCAATATCGGCAGCAGTTCCAACATGTAATTAAAGTCAAATCCCATACGGCTTACCTAAAGGCTAGAGAAAAGAAAAGGTGGAAAACAAGTTCCACCTTTACGTAAGTTTATTTTAGTCCGAGAGTGATACCACTTTGCGGCTTAAAGTACAAAGAGTTCTTATTTCGTGATGTCAGCGCCAAACCACTTCACGGAAATTTTCTCTACTGTACCATCTGCGCGCATCTCAGCCAGTGCTTTGTTTACTTCTTCTTGCAGCTTACGACCTTTCTCGTTGTCCACGAAAGGCCATGCGTTTTGAATGGTCTCAAACGGTTCGCCCGCCAATTCCAGAGGAAGACCGGTTTTCTTAATCAGCTCTAATGCAGAAAGACGATCCATTACAAATGCATCTGCACGACCGAGTGCCACATCATGTTCGATACCAGTGTCGTACGTTTTGATGTTGATCTTGCCATCTTTGTCGTACTGACGAAGCAGTTGCTCGAAGTTGGATCCTAGATTCACAGCAACGGTTTTGCCCGCAAGATCGTCAACACCTTTGATGCTGTCGTTGCCTTTACGCACGGTAATTTGTGCGCCATCTACAACGTAAGGGTCAGCAAATAGGTATTTGGCTTTACGCTCATCAGTCATGGTGATTTGGTTGGAGATCGTATCGATGCGACCGGTTTCTAGCAGACCAAATAAACCAGAGAAGTTAGCGGTTACGTATTCGATTTTGTAATCGTTGCGTTTGCCGATTTCATCCCACATGTCGACTTCAAAGCCTTGTGGCTTATCTTGCTTTACAAAAGTAAACGGGAAGTAGCGACCTGACATACCAACTTTGACTTCAGTAGCGGCTTGTACGGTTGCTGCCGACAGTGCAATGGCTGCAACGGCAACCTTAATCCAGTTTTTCATAATACATCTCCATAATTTTATGGTTGGAAATACTACTGTTAGTTAGCTCAATTAAATAAATAACCAAGAGCAATAACCTAGACCTGTGAGTTATTAGATAATAGAAGAAGAATGTTAAATGTGACGAAAATGCGAACTGAACCTAGCGAAATGATCGACAAAATCAGCATTGGGAATAAAATAATACACAGACTTATCACCAATCGCTCGATCTTGTGAATTTTGCCCAATTGTGGATCGTTGTGTGGGCAAATTTGGGGCAAGGTGTGTTGATCTCATCAAGTTTGCAGAAATAATTGTGAATAACTTGGATCTTATTCACTGGATCGTCGATCAATCGCTGGCGATCTTGGTTATCAACAGGTAAAATTGCCAGTCTTTTCCGATAATTCAATTACTCAGTGGGGGCACCGTGTCATCTTCGCTTTGGCTGCAATGTTTGCAGCAGCTTCAAGAAGAGCTACCAGCTACAGAATTCAGCATGTGGGTTCGTCCGCTACAAGCGGAGCTCAATGACAATACTCTCACTCTATTCGCGCCAAACCGCTTTGTGTTGGACTGGGTGCGTGATAAGTATCTGAACAATATTACTCGCTTACTGCAGGAATACTGCGGTGGCGATATTCCTAACTTACGCTTTGAAGTGGGGAGTCGACCTGTCTCTGCTCCAAAACCAGCGCCGACACGTACGCCTGCAGATGTGGCTGCCGAGTCATCTGCGCCTGCGCAATTACAGGCGCGTAAGCCAGTACACAAAACCTGGGATGACGACGCTCAAGCGATTGCGGCGATCAATCACCGCTCAAACATGAACCCAAAACACAAGTTCGACAACTTTGTTGAAGGTAAGTCGAACCAACTGGGTTTGGCTGCGGCGCGTCAGGTATCGGATAACCCAGGTGCAGCTTACAACCCACTATTCCTATACGGCGGCACGGGTTTGGGTAAAACCCACTTATTGCATGCGGTGGGTAACGCGATTGTGGATAACAACCCGAACGCGAAAGTGGTCTACATGCACTCAGAGCGTTTTGTGCAAGACATGGTAAAAGCGCTGCAAAACAATGCGATTGAAGAATTCAAACGCTACTACCGCAGTGTGGATGCACTCCTTATCGATGACATCCAATTCTTTGCTAATAAAGAACGTTCGCAAGAAGAATTCTTCCATACCTTCAACGCACTATTGGAAGGTAACCAGCAGATCATCTTAACGTCTGACCGTTATCCTAAAGAGATTAATGGCGTTGAAGATCGTCTTAAATCTCGCTTTGGTTGGGGTCTTACTGTTGCGATCGAGCCGCCTGAGCTTGAAACGCGTGTGGCGATCTTGATGAAAAAAGCCGAAGATCACCAAATCCACCTTGCTGATGAAGTGGCATTCTTTATTGCCAAGCGTCTGCGTTCGAACGTTCGTGAGCTAGAAGGTGCACTGAACCGCGTTATCGCTAACGCGAACTTTACTGGCCGCCCAATTACGATTGATTTTGTTCGTGAAGCGCTGCGCGATCTGCTCGCTCTGCAAGAGAAGCTGGTAACTATCGACAACATTCAAAAGACGGTGGCGGAATACTACAAGATAAAAGTGGCTGACTTGCTGTCCAAACGTCGCTCTCGTTCTGTAGCGCGTCCTCGTCAGTTGGCCATGGCGTTAGCAAAAGAGCTAACCAACCACAGCCTGCCTGAAATTGGTGATGCGTTTGGTGGCCGCGATCATACGACCGTACTTCATGCGTGTCGCAAGATTGAGCAGCTGCGTGAAGAGAGCCACGATATTAAAGAAGATTACTCTAACTTGATTCGCACCCTGTCCTCGTAATCGGTTAGAATAACGGTATTCTAAGCAAATCATTTATTGAGCTGACAGCGTAAAGAGCCAAGCATGAAATTTACCATTGAACGTAGTCATTTAATCAAACCGCTACAGCAGGTTTCGGGCGCTTTAGGTGGCCGACCAACTCTGCCAATCCTGGGTAACCTACTTCTTAAAGTAGAAGAGAACGTATTGTCGATGACGGCAACCGATCTTGAAGTAGAGTTAGTAAGCAAAGTGACGCTAGAAGGTGATTTTGAAGCGGGCAGCATTACCGTTCCTTCGCGTAAGTTTCTCGATATCTGCCGTGGTTTACCGGACGATGCGATCATCACATTTGTATTAGAAGGTGATCGCGTACAAGTTCGCTCTGGTCGCAGCCGTTTCTCATTGGCAACGCTTCCTGCGAACGATTTCCCTAATATTGAAGATTGGCAAAGTGAAGTGGAAGTATCACTGAGCCAAGCCGATCTACGTACGCTGATCGACAAAACTCAGTTCTCGATGGCGAATCAAGACGTTCGTTACTACCTCAACGGCATGTTGTTTGAAATTGACGGTACCACGCTACGCAGCGTGGCGACGGACGGCCACCGTATGGCGGTATCGCAAACTCAGCTGGGTGCGGATTTTGCGCAGAAGCAAATCATCGTGCCACGCAAAGGTGTGCAAGAATTAGTGAAGTTGATGGACGCGCCAGAGCAACCTGTAGTACTTCAGATCGGTAGCTCCAATGTTCGTGCTGAGGTGAATAACTTTACTTTTACCTCCAAGTTGGTTGATGGTCGTTTCCCTGACTACCGCCGCGTCTTGCCTCAGAGCACCAATAAGACCCTAATAGCAAGTTGTGACGAGTTGCGCCAAGCCTTCTCTCGTGCTGCGATTCTTTCCAACGAAAAATTCCGTGGCGTGCGTGTGAATCTGGCTGATACTGAAATGCGCATAACCGCGAATAACCCAGAACAAGAAGAAGCGGAAGAGATGCTTGATGTGACCTTTGAAGGTGACGCCATCGAAATCGGCTTTAACGTAAGCTATGTGCTTGATGTTCTGAACACGTTGCGTTGTGAAAATGTACGTGTGTCGATGTCGGATGCTAACGCTAGCGCATTGATTGAAAATGCCGACGATGACAGTGCCATGTACGTGGTGATGCCAATTCGTCTATAAGCCAACTGAATGCCTCTTTCTCGTCTCATCATTCAGCAGTTTCGAAACATTAAAGCCTGTGATATTGAGTTATCAGCAGGCTTTAACTTTCTTATCGGGCCGAACGGCAGCGGTAAAACCAGTGTCTTAGAAGCGGTTTACCTGCTCGGGCATGGCCGCTCATTCAAGAGTTCTCTCACCGGACGAGTGATACAAAATGAGTGTGACGAACTGTTTGTTCATGGTCGTTTTTTGAACTCGGATCAATTTGAGCTACCTATCGGCATTAATAAGCAGCGTGATGGCTCAACAGAGGTTAAAATAGGCGGTCAATCTGGACAAAAATTAGCGCAGTTGGCACAAGTTCTGCCTCTGCAGTTGATACACCCAGAAGGGTTTGATTTACTGACAGATGGCCCTAAACATCGTCGTGCGTTTATTGACTGGGGCGTGTTTCATACCGAGCCCGCTTTTTATCAAGCATGGGGAAGGTTCAAGCGCCTGAACAAGCAGCGCAACGCGTTGTTGAAAACCGCCAATAGTTATCGTGAACTCAGTTATTGGGATCAGGAAATGGCAGGGTTGGCTGAAAACATCAGCCAATGGCGAGCAAGTTACATCGAACAGATGAAAACCGTCGCAGAAACTATCTGTCAGACATTTTTGCCAGAATTTGAGATCCAATTGAAGTATTATCGTGGCTGGGATAAAGACACCCCATACCACGAGATACTAGAAAAGAATTTTGAGCGTGATCAGGCATTGGGATACACCTTTAGTGGCCCAAACAAAGCTGATTTGCGCATTAAAGTGAACGGAACGCCCGTTGAAGATGTTCTGTCACGCGGTCAATTAAAACTCATGGTGTGTGCATTGCGTGTCGCGCAAGGGCAACACCTGACAGAGATGACCGGTAAACAATGCATTTACCTAATTGACGACTTTGCGTCGGAATTAGATAGCCAACGTCGCAAGCGTCTTGCTGACTGCTTAAAAGAGACGGGCGCACAAGTATTTGTAAGCTCTATCACTGAAAGCCAAATCGCCGATATGTTGGACGATAACGGTAAATTGTTTCATGTGGAACATGGCAGGATAGAGTCAAACTAGAAGAGAGAAACTCATGTCTGAAAATTACGATTCATCGAGTATTAAGGTACTGAAGGGTCTGGATGCGGTACGTAAGCGTCCAGGAATGTACATCGGCGATACGGACGACGGCACCGGCCTTCACCACATGGTTTTCGAGGTGGTGGATAACTCAATTGATGAAGCGTTGGCAGGTCACTGTAAAGACATCGTTGTGACAATTCATGAGGATAACTCGGTTTCCGTTAGCGATGATGGTCGTGGCATTCCAACAGAAATCCACTCAGAGGAAAATGTATCTGCAGCAGAAGTAATCATGACGGTACTTCACGCGGGTGGTAAGTTCGACGATAACTCATACAAAGTATCGGGTGGTCTTCACGGGGTAGGTGTTTCAGTGGTAAACGCTCTATCTGAGAAAGTTGAGCTGACGATTCATCGTGGTGGCCATATCCATACGCAAACCTACCGCCATGGTGAGCCTCAAGCGCCACTAGCCGTTGTGGGTGATACGGATAAAACCGGTACACAAATTCGTTTCTGGCCAAGTGCCGAGACGTTCTCTAACACTGAGTTTCACTATGACATTCTGGCGAAACGCCTGCGTGAACTGTCATTCCTGAACTCTGGTGTGTCGATCAAATTGGTTGATGAACGTGAAGCGGACAAACATGATCACTTCATGTATGAAGGTGGTATTCAAGCGTTCGTTGATCACCTAAACACCAACAAAACGCCAATCATCGAAAAAATCTTCCACTTTAACTCTGAGCGTGAAGACGGCATTTCAGTTGAAGTGGCGATGCAATGGAACGATGGTTTCCAAGAGAATATCTTCTGCTTTACCAACAATATCCCACAGCGTGATGGTGGTACTCACCTTGCTGGTTTCCGTGCTGCGCTAACACGTACATTGAACAGCTTTATGGATAAAGAAGGTTTCTCGAAGAAAGCGAAAACAGCGACTTCAGGCGACGATGCGCGTGAAGGTCTAACTGCGGTTGTTTCGGTGAAAGTGCCAGATCCTAAGTTCTCAAGCCAAACTAAAGACAAACTGGTTTCTTCTGAAGTGAAATCAGCTGTTGAGTCTGCAATGGGTGAAAAACTGTCTGAGTTCCTGATTGAGAACCCGACAGAAGCGAAGATGGTTTGTTCGAAAATCATCGATGCAGCACGTGCACGTGAAGCAGCGCGTAAAGCTCGTGAAATGACGCGCCGTAAAGGTGCACTAGACCTGGCTGGCCTTCCAGGTAAACTTGCAGACTGTCAGGAAAAAGATCCGGCACTCTCTGAACTATACATAGTGGAGGGTGATTCGGCAGGCGGCTCCGCAAAACAAGGCCGTAACCGTAAGAATCAGGCCATCCTACCGCTAAAAGGTAAGATTCTTAACGTAGAAAAAGCACGTTTCGACAAGATGCTGTCTTCGCAAGAAGTGGCTACTCTGATCACGGCACTTGGTTGTGGTATCGGTCGTGACGAGTACAACCCGGACAAGCTGCGTTACCACAACATCATCATCATGACCGATGCCGATGTCGATGGTTCGCACATCCGTACGCTACTATTGACCTTCTTCTACCGTCAAATGCCAGAGCTTATCGAGCGTGGTTACGTGTACATCGCTCAGCCACCACTTTACAAAGTGAAAAAAGGCAAACAAGAGCAGTACATCAAAGACGAAGAAGCGATGAACCAATACCAAGTATCATTGGCTCTGGATAATGCATCGCTACACGTAAACGCAGAAGCACCAGCATTGGCAGGTGAAGCACTAGAGAAGCTTGTTCAACAGTACAATGCGGGTATTAAACTGGCGGAACGTATGAGCCGTCGTTACCCAAGTGCTTTGGTAAACGAGCTGATTTACACTCCTCGTCTAACTCCTGAGCAATGCCATGACGCATCAGTTGTTGAAGCGTGGACGAAGCAGCTTATTGAGCAGCTGAATGCGAAAGAAGTGGGTGCGAGCCAATACAGCTACGAAGTTGAACAGCACGAAGAACTAGGCTTAAACTTGCCTAAGATCGTGGTTCGTACTCACGGCGTGACGCACGAACATGCAATTAGCATCGACTTCCTAAACTCGAAAGAGTACGGCAAGTTGGCTGATCTATCAGAAGCACTGGATGGGCTTCTGGAAGAAGGTGCGTACATCAAACGTGGTGAGCGTACGATGCCAGTAGCAAGCTTTGCAGAAGCGCTTGATTGGTTGGTTAAAGAGTCAATGCGTGGTCTGAGCCGTCAGCGTTACAAAGGTCTAGGTGAGATGAACCCAGATCAGCTGTGGGAAACGACTATGGACCCAGAAACGCGTCGCATGATGCAAGTAACGATTGAGGATGCGGTAGGCGCAGACCAATTGTTCACAACACTGATGGGTGACCAAGTAGAACCTCGTCGTAACTTCATCGAAGAAAACGCGCTGAAAGTAGCGAACTTAGACGTGTAACGACAACTTATCTTAATAGAAAAAAGCAGCGAGAAATCGCTGCTTTTTTTTGTTTTAACCACCAATGAAAATCGCCACTTTCTGCCAAGACTTTGGTTTTTCTGGTGCTAATTGCCAATAACCTGATCAAGCTTGCCATTTTATTTCTGTTTTCTTTTTTTCTCGCCATTTTGTTCGCTTGGGCGCTTTTGCTTTCTTTTTTCTGCTCGCTATAGTGCTGAAGAGCTGATGAATAAGGAGGTTGAGAAAATGGTGATGACTTTCCTGAACTAAGCCGGAGGTGATGCACTTCCGGTTCAATGCACTGAATTTATTTGTAAGACAAGGCATTAAGAAGGAAATAATCATGTTTGAACGCTGGTTCTCGGCGTACTGTTTGGCGCTGCGAACTTGGTGGTTAACCAGTCGCTTTTTAACCTATCAATCACCACTAAGGTTGTTATCGCTATTTGAAACCTGCGAGCAACAGGCCCATTGCCGTAACCGAGCTCGTATTGCGGTTGGGGACACGGTTCGCTTAGTGGATGTTGAACGCGCCTATCAATATCGCATGACGTTAGTTAGCTCGCGCAAGGGGCAACCGATGACAGGTATGCTCGCGGTCGATTCTTATTTGGGGTCTCGATTGTTAGGTCGAGCTAAAAATGATGCGCTCGAAGTGGAAATTTTTAATCAGCGACGCTGCTTTGTGATTACTGAAATTGTTCATCAATCGCAGCCACCAGCGCAGAGAATGCTGTGTGGCTGTCTGTTGTGCCAATAAATAGAGGTGAAGTCATGAGTAAGAAAGACAAGAAACAACCACAGTTGAGTCTGAAAGAAAAGCGTAAGTTAAAACAGGAAAAAGCGGCAGAAAAGAGCGTTGTAAAAGCGCGTAAATCCTCCCGTAAGTAGAGTGCAGATTGAGCCCACCAGAAAGGTGGGCTTTTTAATACCGATCGCAAAGCGAGGGTAAACTGACCTTTCTGGGGGAGATAGCGAGCGCACTTAAAATTTTTTATTTTTTCCCTTGAAAGTCATTTTTGACGACCTTATATCTAGTTGTGAAGAGGATGACTGGCTTGCTAGAGACTAGAAGACAGCCCTCTGGAATCGCTAAAACGAGATCGCTCAAAAGAGGATATGGCGTTTTAGCACACAACTTAAACCTTTAGATTCAATATCATGTCTCCGAGCCAAACCAAGGCCAGTGGAATGATAAGAATCTCTTAGTTCGGCGTCGGTTTTTGCATAAACACGCCAGTAGGATGAAGTTCATCCGAACTAAGACTATTGCTTAATTAAGAGGATAGATTTATGCGTAACGTAGATTTCTCACCACTATACCGTAATGCAATTGGCTTTGATCGTCTGCTAAACCTGATGGAAGCGAATACAGCGAAAAATACTTCTGGCGGTTACCCTCCGTACAACATTGAGCAAAAAGACGAGCATAACTACCGTATTACTATGGCAGTTGCTGGCTTCTCTGAAGACCAACTCGATCTGACTCAAAACGAAAACATGTTGATTGTGAAGGGCGAACGCAAAGCAGAAGAAGGCAAAAACTACGTGTACCAAGGCATTGCTGAGCGCGACTTTGAACGTAAATTCCAGCTAGCGGATTACGTCAAAGTGACTGGTGCATCAATGGAAAATGGCTTATTACACATTGACTTGGTTCGTGAAATCCCAGAAGCAATGCAACCACGTAAAATTGCTATCGGCAGCAACAACCTGCTAGAAAATAACTAATCAGCAAGTAATTTGCTTATAGAGTGAGAAAGAGCGCCAGTTGGCGCTCTTTTTAATTTGTGTCTTTGATGTGGGAGTTTGCTTTACTGACCTTGTTGGTAAGCCTTTTCAACTTCTTCCGCGATAATCGCAATCCCTTTCTGCATCATCTCATCGTCTTGAACGTAGTTCATGCGTAAGCACTGATGAGCGTGGTCCCATTCGTCTTTCTGGCCAATAAAGAAGTATTCACCCGGGACTATCAATACCCCACGCGCTTTCAAGCGTTGGTACAGTTCCATTGTTGTTATTGGCAGTTCATCAAACCATAACCACAAGAAGATAGCGCCTTCCGGTTTGTGAATACGGAAGCGCTCATCGGTAATCGCTTCTTGCAGCAGTTCAACCGCACGTTGCGACTTCTGCTTGTAAAACGGCTTAATCACCTCTGAACTCAGTTTAAGCAGGTCGCCTTTAGCGATGATGTGGTTTGCCAGCGCTGGACCCACACTGCCTGGTGCTAGGCTGATGATGCCGTTCATATTGGTTAACGCTTGAGTGATTTCTTCACTCGCAATCACAATCCCGCAACGCACGCCAGGCAAGCCAAGTTTGGATAGGCTCATGCACAAGATGGTGTTTTCATTCCAGAACGGTTCGACATCTTCAAAGATGATGTTCGGGAACGGCAAGCCGTAGGCGTTATCGATGATCAGTGGGATGTTGTTTTCACGTGCGAGTTTGTCCAGTTTACGCACTTCTTCGTCTGTCAGTACGTTACCCGTTGGGTTGGTTGGGCGAGATGCGCAGATTGCCGCAACAGAATCGTCGACGGTTAGCTGTTCAAAATCGACGTGGTATTTAAACAATCCGTTATCTAACAGCTCGATTTCTGGGTGGTAAGAGACAAAAATATCTTCATCAATGCCAGCATCACCATAGCCGATGTACTCAGGCGCGATAGGCAGTAGCACCTTCTTATGCGAACCGTCAGGCTGTTTACCTGCGAGTAAGTTGAACAAGTAGAAGAAGCCACTTTGGCTGCCGTTAGTTAGGCTGATGTTCTTCTCTGAAATGTCCCAACCGTAAGTTTCACGGAATAACTGAGCCAGCGCTTTCACGAACGCATCTTTACCCTGTGGGCCATCGTAGTTGGCTAGGGCGGCGACGAGCTCTCCACTGGCGAGCATTTCCTCACTGGCTTGGTGAAAATAATCGAGCATGGCAGGAATGGCGGCTGGGTTGCCTCCACCGAGCATGATGGCACCTGGTGTGCGTAGACCATCATTCAAATCGTCCATTAACTGCGTGATACCTGAATACTGATTAAATTTTTCACCAAACTTTGAGAACTGCATGCTGACTGATACCTAATTCATTGTGATTGCTTATGTGTATTGAATGCTGATGAAACATCAGCTTATAGAGTAATACTTGACCTTACCCTAATGTTATTACGACGCAAAGTGTGAATTTACTCGAAGAAGAAAAAAGTTTGTCATCAGACCAGATGATGGGGATATGAGCAGTGAATAAAAAAGGGAAGCGAAATGCTTCCCTTGCTGGTGGAGTGAATCGGCTATTCGCCAGTGTAGACGATCAGCACTTTGTCGTCGTGGTATTGGCGCTCGAACGCGTAATACTCTTCTTGATTGCGAGTGATGTGTTTGCCTTGCGCAACCGCTGGGTGGCGTTGACGGAACTCGCCGAGTTTTTGCCAATGTTGCAGCAAGTCTTCACGTTCGCCATGAATCTTATCCCATGGCATATCAGAGCGAGTACCTTGAGTAGGGTCGGAACCGGTAATACCAAAATCACGAGCAATCTCATCGCCGTAATAGATTTGCACTGCACCCGGCGTCAGCATTAGTGCATTGGCAGCGCGTGCTTGGTCATCGAAGCTGCGGCTGCGTGCCGACCAAAACAGTTGAGTATCGTGCGAAGACAGGTAACTCAACACGTTGAACTCAGGATCGGAGTTAATACGTTCCGCGTAGCGGCGATAATCGCTATCGAGTTGCGCAAAGCATTTCAGCGCTTTGGGTGCCACGTCGGATTGGAACTCAAAGTTGATGATCGAATCGAAACCGTTATCGAAATACGGGCTTTTCACCACGCTGTGCGCCCATACTTCACCCGTCATCCAGAAAGGTAGGTCATCCAAGGCTTTATCTGGGTTGTTTTGCTTCCACTGGGCAAGCGCTTGGGTGGTGCTGGCTTTCAGATCTGCCCACGCTTCCATTTCAACGTGTTTGGCCGTGTCAACGCGGAAGCCATCAATGCCGTAGTCGCGTACCCAGTCGGATAACCACGTAATCAGATGTTCACGTGGGGTTTGTAGCTCATCTTGCGCATTGGTGTCTTTATTGCGGAAGAAGTTTGGTAGTCCGGTTTTCTGAGTCGATTCGGTTTTTAGATCCGGTAGGTAGTTCAAAGACATGGTGATGTCGTTGTAGCCCGGAGCATCGTAGTCACCAATGTCGGTGCGGATCCAATCTTTGCCCCACCATTTATCCCACGCTTCGCTATCACCGTATTTGATGTAGTCGTTGAAGCTGTGCCAGCTTTGTCCTGATTTCGGCTGCCAGTCGGTCCATTTTTCACCAAGGACTTCTTTGGCTTCTTGGTCATCTAGGTAAAGCTGACCAAAGCCGAATTCCTGCATGTCTGCTAATGTCGCATAACCTGTGTGGTTCATGACTACATCCCAAATCACGCGGATGCCTTTCTTGTGAGCGGTATCGACGAAGGTTCTGAGTTCATCTTCGGTACCCATGTTGGCATCAAGCTTGGTCCAGTCTTGATGGTAGTAGCCGTGGTAGCCGTAGTGCTTAAAGTCGCCTTTATCGCCGCCGCCAACCCAGCCGTGGATTTGTTCCAGTGGTGAGGTTATCCAGATAGCATTGACACCAAGTGATTCGATGTAATCGAGTTTTTTCGTCAGACCCGCTAAGTCACCACCATGGAAGGTACCAATCTCGTATTTCCCGTCTTTGCTGCGACCGTAGCTGTTGTCGTTGTCTGGGTTGCCGTTATAGAAGCGGTCAGTCATGACGAAGTACACCGTCGCGTTGTCCCAACTGAAAGGTTTTTCTGCTTGTTGCTCAACCTCTTCTAGTAACAACAGACCTTGGCTCATAGGGCCCGGCTGCATGGTTACGCTGCCATCTGTAACTATAGTTTCTTGTCCGGTTAAGGCATCGCGAACGACAGTGCCATCATTAAAGGTTTGCTCAACGTTGATGGTTTTTGGCGTATTGGTTGCGACAGGGCAAGAGTAGGTGATGTCTTGATTCTTTTTGGGTTTGAGCCTAACAGTTAGCTCGTTAGTGGTTGGGTTGAGCGTAAATTGATAGGTGTTGGCTTTGAAGATGCGCAGCGGCATTTGGGCATCTGTGGCGCAATTATCCATTTTTAATGGACGATTGAATTTGATGCGGCTTTCTTCTGCCAAAGCAAAACTACTTCCACAGCTTTGATTACTGTCGGCAATGGTAAAGGTGTAGCTGCCTTTTTCGAGTTTTTGCTCGGCGACAAGTAAGCCGTTAGAGTTTGGTTCGAAGACGGCTGTATCGTCTCCAACGCTCAGTACGATAGCATTTTCTGGAATCTGGCTGCAGGCGCTCAATAGTCCAATAGAGAGTGCGAGAATTGTTTTTTTCATTGTGTCCTTCCCCCGAATAAACAGTCCAGTTATAGCAAAACTGAGCCTCTACAATCCGAGCTCTGCACCAACAAGTTAAACGTGTCTCACCCTACAAATTTTTGCCTTGTTCACAAAATGAATAATAAGAACCGATTATCTCCGTTTAAAGACAACAAAAAAGGGAAGCCGACGCTTCCCTTTACTTATCTCTTAATCACTTCTGAATCAGTAATGAATTACTTTTGAAGGACAGAGATATCTGCGACCTGTAAGAACAGGTTACGCAGGTTGTTCAGCAATGTCAGACGGTTCTTCTTAAGTGCTTCGTCGTCTGCCATTACCATTACGTTATCGAAGAACGCATCCACTGGCTCACGTAGATCTGCTAGCTTGTTTAGGGCTTCTTGGTAGTTACCGGTCGCAAATGCAGGCTCTAGTGCTTCCGTCATTACTTCAACGCTTTCTGCTAGTGCTTTCTCTGCGTCTTCTTGTAGAAGTGCTAGGTCGATGTCTGCTGCTAGTTCGCCGTCGAATTTCGCTAGGATGTTACCAACACGTTTGTTCGCTGCTGCTAGAGACTCTGCCGCTTCCAGTTCACGGAAGTGAGAAACCGCTTTAACTCGTTGGTCGAAGTCTGCTGGTTTAGTCGGGCGACGCGCTAGAACTGCTTGAATGATGTCTACGCTGAAGCCTTCGTCTTGGTACCAAGCGCGGAAACGACCAAGCATGAACTCGATAACGTCTTGTTCAACGTTGTCGTTGGTTAGGCGGTCGCCAAACAGTGACTTCGCTTTCGCTACTAGGTCAACAAGATCTAGGTTGTAGCCGTATTCAACGATGATACGTAGTACACCTAGAGATGCGCGGCGTAGTGCGAATGGGTCGCTGCCTTTAGGCGCTTGACCAATACCGAAGATACCTACGATAGTGTCTAGCTTGTCTGCCATTGCAACTGCGGTTGAAACGCCGTTTGATGGCAGTTCATCACCTGCGAAACGAGGCATGTATTGCTCGTTCAGTGCGACTGCAACTTCTTCTGCTTCACCGTCGTGGCGAGCGTAGTGCATACCCATCACACCTTGAGTATCCGTGAATTCGAATACCATTGAGGTCATTAGGTCACATTTTGCTAGTAGACCAGCACGCTTTGATTTCTCAACGTCAGCACCGATTTGCTCAGCAATGTAGCCAGCAAGCTCTGTGATGCGGTCTGTTTTGTCTTTGATCGTGCCCAGTTGCTTTTGGAAGATCGCTTGTTCTAGCTCAGGCAGACGGTCGATAAGCGGACGCTTACGGTCTGTGTTGAAGAAGAATTCTGCGTCAGCAAGACGAGGACGAACCACTTTCTCATTACCTTCGATTACGTAACGAGGCTCTTTTGATTCGATGTTCGATACGAAGATGAAGTTAGGTAGTAGCTTCTTGTTTTCGTCATAAACAGGGAAGTACTTCTGGTCACCTTTCATGGTGTAAACCAACGCTTCAGAAGGCACTTTTAGGAACTCTTCTTCAAACTTCGCTGTAAGTACTACTGGCCATTCAACCAGAGACGTGACTTCTTCTACTAGGTCATCTTCTAGGTCAGCGATACCGCCAACCGCTGCTGCCGCTTTTTGTGCGTCAGCTAGGATGATTGCTTTACGCGCTTCGTAATCTGCCATTACTTTACCGCGCTCTTCTAGAATCGCAGGGTATTGCTCAGCAGAATCGATAGTGAACTCTTGCTCACCCATGAAGCGGTGACCACGGATAGTGCGGTCAGAAGCGACACCAAGGATCTCGCCTTCGATTAGGTCGCTGCCCATTAGCATGGTTAGCGTCTTAACTGGACGGATAAATTGAGTCGTTTTGTTACCCCAACGCATTGGTTTTGCGATAGGTAGGTTTGCTAGTGCTTTCGCTGCAAGTTCAACAACGATCTCAGACGTTGGCTGACCTTTCACTTCTTGTTTGAACAGTAGCCATTCGCCTTTGTCTGTAACCATGCGCTCTGCTTGGTCAACAGAAATACCACAACCGCGTGCCCAGCCTTGAGCTGCTTTGGTTGGGTTGCCTTCCGCGTCAAACGCTGCAGAAACCGCAGGACCACGCTTTTCAACCACTTTGTCAGACTGGCTTTCTGCTAGTGCCGCGACTTTAAGTGCAAGACGACGAGGAGCCGCAAACCATTTCACGCCTTCGTGAGCAAGCTCAGCGCTTTTTAGTTCTGCTTCGAAGTTTGCTGCGAATGCTTCAGCTAGCGTACGAAGTTGCGTTGGTGGTAGCTCTTCTGTACCTAGCTCGATTAGAAATTCTTTTGCCATGTTCTCTACCCCTTACGCTTGTTCTTTCTTACACATTGGGAAGCCAAGAGCTTCACGCGATGCGTAGTATGCTTCTGCTACTGACTTAGTCAGATCGCGAATGCGCAGGATGTAACGCTGACGCTCAGTTACTGAGATCGCTTTACGCGCGTCTAGTAGGTTGAATGCGTGACCTGCTTTTAGGATGCGCTCGTAAGCAGGTAATGGCAGTGGCTTTTCAAGCTCAAGCAACTCTTTACACTCTTTCTCACACTGCTCGAAGAAACCAAATAGGAATTCAACGTCTGCGTGCTCGAAGTTGTAAGTCGATTGCTCTACTTCGTTTTGGTGGAAGATATCACCGTAAGTCACTTTGCTGCCGTCTGGCGCGATGTTCCAAGTTAGGTCGTAAACCGAGTCTACTTCTTGGATGTACATTGCTAGACGTTCGATACCGTAAGTGATCTCACCAGTGACTGGTTTACACTCAAGGCCGCCAACTTGTTGGAAGTAAGTAAACTGAGTCACTTCCATGCCGTTTAGCCAAACTTCCCAGCCTAGACCCCATGCGCCTAGTGTTGGGTTTTCCCAGTTGTCTTCTACGAAACGGATGTCGTGTACAAGAGGGTCAATACCAAGAACTTCAAGGGAGCCAAGGTACAACTCTTGAATATTGTCAGGCGATGGTTTTAGCGCTACTTGGAATTGGTAGTAGTGCTGAAGACGGTTAGGGTTTTCACCGTAACGGCCATCAGTAGGACGACGTGAAGGTTGTACGTAAGCTGTCGACATTGGCTCTGGGCCAAGCGCTCGTAGACAGGTCATTGGGTGAGAGGTACCCGCACCCACTTCCATATCTAGCGGTTGAACAATGGTACAACCATTTTGAGCCCAATAATCCTGCAGCGCGAGGATCATTCCCTGGAAGGTTTTGATATCGTATTTTTGCATAAGTCAGGTTCGCGCGATTCTCTTGTTACTCGTTAATTCGTCATCTATGCCGAGTTTTTCAACTCTAACAACGGCGATAAAGAGTAATTACGGTTGAATAAATTAACAATCTAGTATAACCAGATATTGAGCATGGGAGTAGAGCTAATCTTGATTAATTCGTGGGCGATTTTCTCCTTTAATGAATTTTTACCGCGTTATCTGCTGTATTTTTCTTAAAAGGGAGTTTTTGCCTGCTTTGGCTCTTGAGAAGCGCAACAAAGGTGGCTAGAATTGCGCCTGTCTTTGGGGAGTAGCTTACCTGATGAAGTTTCTGTTTCATCTGGTTCGTCCGTCAACATAATTGGTGCAAAATCACCATGGCGTTCGAGACTTGAAGCCTTTCAAGTTTAGCAAGACCTTAGACAAATCATCACGAACCGGGGTAGGGGCGTGAGGTTTGTCTTTGGTTAAATATAATAATCCCTGCCCCAATGAGCATGTCGTGAGCGTTTTAGCTATTTCAATTACTACTGTAGCGTTAGCAGAAATTGGCGATAAGACCCAATTGCTATCTCTATTACTCGCAAGTCGTTACCGCAAACCAATACCAATTATTGCAGCAATCTTTTTGGCAACCATTGCCAACCACGCTTTGGCTGCATGGTTAGGTGTGGTTGTTGCTGACTATTTATCACCTGATATTTTAAAGTGGGTGCTGGTGGTCAGTTTTGTCGCGATGGCGGCTTGGGTGTTGATTCCTGATAAGTTGGATGATGACGAACAGATTTCAAACCGAGGTCCTTTCATTGCCAGCTTTATTGCTTTCTTTGTGGCTGAAATCGGTGATAAAACTCAGATCGCCACTTCTATCCTAGGCGCGCAATACGCGGATGCGCTGAGTTGGGTCATACTTGGCACGACCATTGGTATGTTGTTGGCTAACGTGCCTGTGGTATTAATTGGTAAGCTTTCAGCAGACAAGATGCCCCTGGGTTTGATTCGTAAAGTCACCGCTATTTTGTTCGTGTTGTTGGCGATTGGTGCGGCCTTCTTTTAATGTTTTTAGGCGGATAACGCAGCCTGAAAATGGAAAATGTTATCCGCGAACAATCGTTAAAATGATGCAAATAATCAATAACTAGCGAATTAGTGGCGTAGCTCAAACTCTGACTTAAAATCGCTCCGTAGCGTGACGGATGACATATTAGTGTCATACTTGTCATGGTAGTTTAATGGTGTGAATGATAGCGAGAGGGCAAGTTTATGCTTACACGTTACATGGGGATGACCCCAAAGAGTCAGAGTTATTTATTCACCTTTGGTTTGGCGCTTTGCTTGTTAGCGATGGTACTGACTGATATGTGGTTGCCGATTGTGGCAGGATCGTTCGTTCTTACTGGATTAACAGTAGAGGCGTGGATTCGCGTAGCCCACATCATTCCTATGCATGAAGAGATGCGGGCAATGAAAAAACAACTCAACAAGCTCCAATCAGAAGTTCGCACACTCGAATACGATGAATAAACAAACGGCAGCCAATCGGCTGCCGTTTTTAATTCGACCAGATTATTCCAATCCTTTCTTGATCAGGTACTGATACGGAACTTGCTCCGTTTGTGCTGCAATTAATTGGTGATCCATAAAACGGCAGAAACTCGGAATGTCTCGAGTTGTGGATGGGTCATCTGCTTTGACCAGCAAAATCTCACCATCTTGCATGTTGCGAATTGTCTTCCTGACCATCATCACTGGCTCTGGGCAGCGCAGTCCTTCCGCCTCTAATGTCTTTGTTGCCAGTTCAGGATTAAAGCTCATAGTGTGATTCTCGTAACTAACTTAGCGGTGAATTCTACGTTCGTTGAAAAAATATTCAATAACCACTTGGCAAACGGAATTTTTTGTTTTACCTTAAATTAACAATTTGGTAACAACTGGTAAGGGAGAGGCAATGTTAACAGCGTTAGACAGACTTACGATTTACTCCGTACTTTGTTTTATCTCGTTTTGTGCTTTGGTACTCAGAACGCCAGCTGACACCTCTTTGATGCCTCTTGTAGGCATGGTTGCCACTATTATTGGGATTTGGATCGAGATGCGCAAATGGTCAGGTGCATCTGAGCAAGAAAATTAGCGCTTTTTGCTTCGATCAGAATACTTTAATAACGCTCACCTATTTTTACCGACACTTCATTCCGACACTATCCCCATTTTTCTTGGGCTTCCCCGCTGAAAGGCGGGATTTTTTTTGCCTGAAGAGTACAATTTACCCAAACACATACAAAATAAGTGGCTAATTCGTGGAACTGGAAGACATCTATCGCCGAGATTTAAATTTACTGGTTGCGTTGCGAGTACTGATAGAAGAAAACAGTGTCAGTAAGGCGGCAACACGTCTGAATTTGAGTCAATCGGCAATGAGTCGTGTGCTTGGTCGTCTGCGTGACTTATTGGGAGACCCGCTGTTTACTCGTCAGGGGCAGCATTTGATCCCAACTCAGAAAGCGTTAGAGATCGATCGCTCATTAGGCGAGCCATTAGAGTCTTTACGTCAGTTGTTATCTCCGGTTGAGTTTGACCCATTGCAATGCGTACAGACTTTTAACATCGTGACCACCGACTATGCCATGCAAACCATTCTGCCGTTTGCTTTGCCGAGAATTTACCAAGAAGCGCCAAACGTGTCTTTTAACTTCTTACCACTGCAACACGACCGTTTATCAGATCAGCTCACTTATGAAGGTGCAGACTTAGCGATTTGTCGCCCGACAGGTCCGGTGGAGCCGCTACGCAGTGAAGTGTTGGGGCGAGTGGGGGTGCTGTGTATGCTTTCAAAACAGCATCCATTAGCGGATAAAGAAATGAGCTTGGATGATTATCTGAGTCATCCACATGCCATGATCGCCATCAGTGATGGTGTTAAGGCACTGATCGAACAAGCTTTGATGGAGAAACCTAAGCGTAAAATGGTTCTGCGGGCTTATCATTTAGAAGCCGCATTGGCGATCATGGATACCTTGCCAATTATCATCACAGTGCCAGCGGACTTGGCGTATCTGGTTGCCGAGCGTTATGACTTGGTGGTGAAACCATTACCATTCCAATTTACTCCATTTGAGTATTCGATGATTTGGCATGCGCGTTGCGAGCATTCTCCTGCTCAAGAATGGTTAAGAACGATTGTGCGTGAAGAATGTAGCCGTCTAATAGCTAAGCGTATCGAAGATATGGGACTAAACTGCTAACAAAAAGAGCCAGCAATGCCGGCTCTTCGTTTGTTTACGCTGAGTCAGTGTTTATAGCTTGATAACCACACGACCTGTTACTTGACCGTTGGTGATGTCTTCTGCGTATTTTGGTGCTTCTGCTAGTTCTACTTCAGTACACGCTTGCTCGAAATAGCTGTCTGGTAGTAGTTCAACCAGTTTTTCCCATGCTGCGATGCGTTTCTCTGTTGGACACATTACTGAGTCCACACCTTGTAGACGAACGTTACGTAGGATGAACGGCATCACTGTAGTTGGTAGATCAAAACCACCTGCAAGACCACAAGCGGCGACTGCACTGTTGTAATCCATTTGCGCCAGTACTTTTGCTAGTACTTTGCTGCCGACGGTATCTACCGCACCTGCCCATACTTGCTTTTCAAGTGGACGTGCTGGTTCCTCAAATTCAGTACGGTCGATGATGCGGCTAGCACCTAGTTTTTCAAGTAGCGGGCCGTTTGTCTCTACACGTCCTGTCACTGCAGCAACTTTGTAGCCAAGCTGTGCTAGGAGCGTTACTGCAACCGAGCCTACGCCGCCACTTGCGCCCGTTACTAGGATTTCACCAGCTTCAGGTTTGATGCCTGCATCAAGCAGTGCTTGAACACATAGCATACCAGTGAAGCCAGCAGTACCAACCATCATTGCTTTTTTGCTGTCTAGACCTTTTGGTAGTGGCACTAGCCAATCCGCTTTTAGACGAGCACGTTGAGCCATGCCACCCCAATGGTTTTCACCCACGCCCCAGCCAGTTAAGACCACTTTGTCACCAGCTTGGTAACGCGAATCTTCAGAACTTACAACCGTACCCGCTAGATCAATGCCAGGTACCATCGGGAAGTTACGGATGATTTTACCTTTACCTGTGATCGCCAAACCATCTTTGTAATTCAACGATGAGTAATCGACTTCAACCAGAACGTCACCTTCCGGCAGTTGTGTTTCATCGATTTGCTCGATACTAGCGATAGTGCGTTTGTCTTCTTGGTTTAGAACTAGAGCATTAAACATAAGGTTCTCCGAAATTGCGTTAGCGTGACTCAGTTGCCACATACAGCAAGATATTAACTGTCTATAAGTCTATGTCTTCTCTATCTATGAATAAAATGAAAGTTACTCATTTTATGTATGCTTTGTATGCATATTTACTGTGTTTGGCGTAAAACAAAGGGCGACATCTGATGTCGCCCTTAAGTGTAATACTAAATTATTTTAGTATTTATTCATTTCATGCTGGTTGTTGAGTAGATCACTACGACCATCGTCGTTTTGAGCCTACTTCACCTCAAGCGTTAAGGCCTCTCAAATACGGTCGCTATACCCTGACCCAAACCGATACACATAGTGGCCAGACCATATTTCGCATCTTTCGCTTCCATTAGGTTGATCAACGTTGTTGAGATGCGTGAACCAGAACAGCCTAGTGGATGACCCAATGCTATCGCACCACCGTTAAGGTTGACCTTCTCATCCATCACATCAAGCAGACCTAAGTCTTTAGCACACGGCAGAGACTGCGCTGCAAATGCTTCGTTTAGCTCAACCACATCCATGTCTTCAATTGAAAGACCGGCACGCTTGAGCGCTTTTTTCGTCGCCGGTACCGGACCGTAACCCATGATGGATGGATCGCAGCCCGCAATGGCCATGCCTTTGATACGTGCACGAATCTTCAAGCCAAGCTCGTTGGCTTTCTCTTCGCTCATGATCAACATCGCTGATGCACCATCAGACAGAGCCGATGATGTACCGGCTGTTACTGTACCGTTTGCTGGATCGAAAACAGGGCGAAGCTGAGACAGACCTTCAACGGATGTTTCAGGGCGAATCACTTCGTCGTAATCCAGAGTGAACAGTGTGCCGTCTGCTGCGTGGCCTTCAATTGGTAGAATTTCGTTTTTAAAACGACCCTCTACGGTTGCTGCGTGCGCACGAGCGTGAGAACGTGCAGCAAACTCGTCTTGTTGCTCACGGCTAATGCCATGTAATTTACCAAGCATTTCAGCCGTTAAGCCCATCATGCCCGCAGCTTTTGCTACGTTCTTTGACATACCTGGGTGGAAGTCTACACCGTGGTTCATTGGCACATGCCCCATGTGCTCAACGCCACCAATTAGGCAGATTTCAGCATCGCCAGTCATGATGGCACGTGTACCGTCATGCAGCGCTTGCATGGATGAGCCACACAAACGGTTAACCGTTACAGCGCCAATTTCAATCGGCAGGCCCGCGAGTAGCGCGGCATTACGTGCAACGTTAAAGCCTTGCTCTAGTGTTTGTTGTACACAGCCCCAGTAGATGTCTTCAATCTCGCTTGGGTTCACTTGTGGGTTACGCGCAAGAATGCCTTTCATTAGGCGCGCGGATAGATCTTCTGCTCGTGTATGACGGAAAGCACCACCTTTAGAGCGACCCATTGGAGTACGTAGACAATCGACTACGACAACATTTCTTGTTTGATTAGTCATTTTAGAATCCCTCCTTAGATAGAACCTTGCTGTTGTGCACCGTAAAAGCTTTCACCTTTCGCCGCCATATCAATCAGCATTTGCGGTACTTGGTACATCGCACCTAGCTCGGCGTGTTGTTTTGCCATTTCAACGTATTCAGCAATACCCACGCTGTCTAGGTAGCGGAATACGCCACCGCGGAATGGAGGGAAACCAAGACCATAAACCAATGCCATGTCTGCTTCCTGCGGAGTAGCGATGATGCCTTCTTGAAGGCACAGCACAACTTCGTTGATCATTGGAATCATCATACGTTGAATGATGGTCTCATCGTCAAAGTCCTGCTTATCGGCACAAACGTCAGCAAGTACTGGTAAGATCGCTTCAGAGAAGGTTTTCTTCGGCTTACCTTTTTTATCTATGGTGTAGCTGTAGAAGCCATTACCATTCTTCTGACCATATTTGTCTGCTTCGAATAGTGCATCAATCGCATCACGACCTTGTTTACCCATACGCTCAGGGAAACCCTCTGCCATCACAGCTTGTGCGTGGTGCGCGGTATCAATGCCGACTACGTCAAGCAAGTACGCCGGTCCCATCGGCCAGCCAAACTTACGCTCCATGACTTTGTCGATTTTCGTAAAGTCAGCACCATCACGAAGTAGCATGCTGAAGCCGCCAAAGTATGGGAACAATACGCGGTTAACGAAGAACCCTGGGCAGTCATTAACGACAATTGGTGATTTGCCCATTTTCGCAGCATACGCCACAACACGATTGATGGTTTCATCAGAGGTGTGCTCACCACGGATGATCTCAACAAGAGGCATACGATGCACTGGGTTGAAGAAGTGCATACCACAGAAGTTTTCTGGGCGTTTTAGTGATTTTGCCAATAGGTTGATAGGAATCGTCGAGGTGTTTGAGGTGATAACGGTGTCGTCACCGACATGGGATTCGACTTCACTCAAAACCGCCGCTTTTACTTTCGGATTTTCAACGACAGCTTCAACAATCACATCAGAGTTTTCAATACCTGCGTAATGTAGGCTCGGTGTGATTGACGCTAAAATACCCGCCATCTTAAAGCCATCAATGCGACCGCGAGATAAGCGTTTATTCAGCAGCTTAGATGCTTCAGTCATGCCTAGGTCGAGCGACGCTTGTGCGATGTCTTTCATTAAGACAGGCACACCTTTTAGCGCTGATTGGTAAGCAATGCCGCCACCCATGATACCTGCACCTAATACGGCTGCACGTTGCGTGTCTTTACTTGCTGACTTCGCTGCTTTTTTCGCAATGCCTTTGATGTATTGATCGTTAAGGAATAGGCCAACCAGTGATTTTGCTTCTTCCGATTTAGCCAATTTCACGAAGTGCTTACGTTCAATGTCTAACGCTTCATTACGTGCAAAGCGAGCACCTTCTTCAATCGTGATAACGGCTGTCATTGGGGCAGGGTAGTGAGGACCAGCTTTCTGTGCTACTAGACCTTTCGCCATGGTGAAGCTCATCATCGATTCTAGCTTACTCAGCGTTAGCGGAGATGTTTTCTGTGCTCGGCGTGCTTGCCAGTCAAGTTTTTCATTAATTGCAGAGTTAAGAGTTTGTAGTGCTGATTCGTATAAAGCATCAGTCTCTACAACAGCATCGAGTAAGCCAATTTTCAATGCTTCATCAGCTCGGCATGCTTTGCCTTGGGTGATGATTTCCATTGCGCTGTCTGCGCCAATAACGCGAGGTAAGCGTACACAACCACCAAAGCCCGGCATGATTCCCAGTTTCGTTTCTGGTAGGCCGATGCTGGTGGTTTTGTCACCAATACGCATGTCTGTTGCTAGCACACATTCACAACCGCCACCAAGAGCGTGGCCTTTGATCACTGAGATGGTCGGAACGGGTAAGTCTTCTAGTTTGTTAAAGATGCTGTTAGCAAATTGCAGCCATTGGTCGAGCTCGGCATCCGTTTTAGCAAACAAACCTAAAAACTCGGTAATGTCTGCGCCTACAATGAATGCGTCTTTATCTGAAGTGAGCAACAACCCCTTGAGGCCTTGATGGGCAATGAGCGCATCAAGAGCTTTATCTAGCGATTCTAATGTCGCTAGGTCGAGTTTGTTGACGGATTTTGGAGAGCAGAAGCTTAGCTCTGCAATACCATCTTGTATTTCCTTTACCTGTAGGGTTTCGGCTTGGTAAATCATTGTCTATCTCCATGACATACAATCGTGGATTGTCTGTATACCTATTTCAACGACGCCGTGTACCTCGGCAAATAGGTATCGAGGAAGTCGTTTTATTTTTGTTCTGGTTTGACCAGTAAAGTTAGTTTGGATCGTGGATTGTCTAATTTCAATACATTTTTTAAACAAGTGTTTAACATTGTGCGCTGTGGCAGATCTTATGCGACGGGTAAATCACACTCGTGATAGACTTCAGGCAAATAGACCTGAATCCATAATCCTATGAATGACAAGCCTTATCTGATTCCAGCAGAGCCCGCTCAATTTGAAGAAGAAATTAAAAAGAGCGTCTTCATTACTTATTTGGCACACACGCCAAGTATCGAAGCTGCAAAAGCATTTGTTGATCAAATCAAAGCTAAACACGCTGATGCCAGACATAACTGTTGGGGCTTTGTTGCTGGTCGCCCGGAAGATTCAATGAAATGGGGCTTTAGTGATGATGGGGAGCCGTCCGGAACTGCAGGCAAACCGATCCTGGCGCAGCTGTCTGGCTCTGGGGTGGGGGAAATCACGGCAGTGGTCACGCGATACTCTGGTGGAATCAAGTTAGGTACAGGCGGCTTGGTTAAAGCGTATGGGGGTGGGGTACAACAAGCGCTCAAGCTGCTTCAAACTATTGAGAAAAAAATAACCACAAAGCTCAGACTAACGTTAGACTATGGGTTTATGCCGATCGCACAGTCAATCATGCCGCAATTTGGTGCGGTAGAAGTCGAGGCTGAATACAGCGATCAGGTCGTATTAGTGGTGGAAATTGAGCTTCGAGAAGTGAGCGCGTTTACCCAAGCAATCATCAATAAAAGCGGGGCAAAGGCAATTGTCACTCCGCTAGACGGACAATAATGAAAAACAGGAAGCAACAGGGACAGCTTCGCTAGTCAATTTATCCATGCAATTTCGTTCAATTATTCGAATCGTCGGGCTACTGCTCGCACTTTTTAGTGTCACTATGCTTGCGCCAGCACTCGTTGCGCTGATTTATCGAGATGGTGCAGGTGTGCCTTTTGTCACGACATTTTTTGTTCTGCTGTTTTGCGGGGCCGTTTGTTGGTACCCAAACCGCAGGTATAAGCACGAGCTTAAAGCTCGCGATGGCTTTCTTATTGTCGTTCTGTTCTGGACAGTACTTGGCAGCGCAGGCTCGATCCCCTTTCTAATAGCTGACAACCCGAACGTTTCAGTCACGGATGCGTTTTTTGAATCATTTTCTGCTCTCACTACGACTGGGGCGACCGTTATTGTTGGTTTGGATGAGTTACCTAAAGCAATTCTATTCTATCGACAGTTATTGCAGTGGTTTGGCGGTATGGGAATCATCGTATTAGCAGTGGCGATTTTGCCAGTACTTGGCATTGGTGGTATGCAGCTTTACCGCGCCGAGATCCCTGGTCCAGTCAAGGACACTAAAGTGACTCCGCGCATAGCAGAAACTGCTAAGGCGCTTTGGTACATCTATTTGAGCCTGACTATCGCCTGTGCTTCGGCTTTTTGGTTAGCTGGTATGACGCCATTTGACGCCATCAGTCACAGCTTTTCCACCATTGCCATTGGTGGCTTCTCTACCCACGATGCCAGCATTGGATACTTTGATAGTTACGCGATTAACCTGATTACGGTGGTTTTTCTGCTTATATCTGCATGTAACTACACGCTGCACTTTGCTGCATTTGCATCAGGTGGTGTACATCCCAAGTATTACTGGAAAGATCCTGAGTTTCGCGCCTTCTTGTTTATTCAAGTGCTGCTCTTTGTCATTTGCTTTCTATTATTACTGAAACATCACTCTTACACATCGACATACGATGCTTTCGATCAGGCTCTGTTCCAAACCGTATCAATATCCACAACAGCGGGCTTTACGACAACAGGTTTTGCGGATTGGCCGCTCTTCTTACCTGTGCTGTTATTGTTCTCTTCCTTTATAGGTGGTTGTGCTGGTTCAACAGGCGGCGGCATGAAAGTGATCCGTATCCTGCTTCTTACCTTACAAGGTGCGCGTGAACTAAAACGTTTAGTCCATCCACGCGCGGTTTACACCATCAAAGTAGGTGGCAGTGCCCTACCGCAACGTGTTGTTGATGCGGTTTGGGGCTTCTTCTCCGCATACGCATTGGTATTTGTGGTTTGTATGTTGGGCTTGATTGCTACAGGGATGGACGAGTTAAGTGCGTTCTCGGCGGTGGCTGCGACTCTGAACAACCTCGGTCCTGGCTTGGGAGAAGTGGCGCTTCACTTTGGTGATGTTAACGACAAAGCAAAATGGGTATTGATTGTTTCTATGTTGTTTGGTCGTTTGGAAATCTTTACCTTACTTATTCTACTTACGCCGACGTTTTGGCGTAGCTAAGGGGAAATCGTGGCAAAAGCATTATTTCTATACTCTTCCCGCGAAGGGCAGACTAAAAAAATTCTTCACTATATAGATGAACAACTTCCAGACTTCGATTGTGAGCTGTTGGATTTACATAATGTCGAGACGATTGACTTCAGCCAATACGACAGAGTATTGATAGGCGCCTCTATTCGCTATGGCCATCTTAATAAAAAGCTATACCAGTTTATTGAGCGAAACCTCAATCAATTGGAGCAAAATAAAGTGGCATTTTTCTGCGTAAACCTAACCGCTCGTAAAGAGGACCAAGGAAAGGATACACCTGAAGGTAGTGCCTACATTCGCAAGTTCCTAATTAAGTCGCCTTGGAAACCAACGCTAATCGGTGTTTTTGCTGGTGCACTTTATTACCCACGTTACGGCTGGTTCGACAGAACTATGATTAGGTTCATTATGTCGATGACAGGTGGCGAAACCGATACGACCAAAGAAGTGGAATACACCAATTGGGAAAAAGTGGCTCTTTTCGCAGATAAATTCAGAGAACTGTAGAAATAACGTGCTCTTTTGACCGCTTTTGATGCAAATTTATCCGAACGATAAAAAAATCAAAAAAAACGTGAAAAAGGGCTTGCCAATGTGATCGCAATCTCTATAATGCCACCTCGCTGACACGGCAACGCTTCGAAAGAAACGAAGTCGAGGTTAGCAAGCCAAATTAGCCAAGCGGAAACGCTTGAAGAAAGT